>JBJTVM010000386.1:0-20120 GCA_046081205.1 Pseudanabaena sp.
TTTTATGTCCTAAGCAAAACTTGCTTTGCTATAAAAAAACGTTAGTTCGATATCGCCATTTGTGGCTTACGAAGCCACAAATGGTGAAAAATGGTAAGCATCGCTTAGCGATGCTTACCATTTTTTGCTTTCGTCGGACTGATGTAACAAACTGAACTCAGTAAGGCGTTTAAAAACACAAAGATTGAAGACGAGATGCTCATCTTCGTTGATTTTTGATTTGTACTTTACCTACTCTTTACGTTGCTAACCATAGAGAATTTTCTGGGTTTACTGCTAGGGGAAACGTGTCATGAAACCCTAAAGTAAACTTTAGTAGTGATGCTATAAGCACCAATTAATGCCAATTAATTTGTTAGAAGCCTTTGTCCTTGCAACGATACTTTGTGGCTTTTTGGGGATTATTCTCAAGAGGAATTTAATCATGAAAATAATCTCAATGGATGTCATGAGTAGCGGAGTAATTGCCTATTTTGTAGTGATTGCTGCCCGTCAAGGTGTATTTACGCCGATCCTTGGGGATACACCAAGGACTAATTATGCTGACCCTGTGCCGCAGGCGGTGATTTTGACCGCGATCGTGATTGGCTTTTCGATTCAGGCGCTGATGCTAGTAGGTGCAATTAAACTAGCGAGGAACAATCCTACCCTTGAAATCCACGAGATCGAGAAGAGTGACCTTGTATGACCACCCTAACTTTGATCTGGATTGTCTTGCCATTTATGGTGGGATTTATTATTTATCTGATGCCAAAGGGCGATCGCTATTTGGCGTTAATGGGAGCAGTTGCCTCAGCGTTGTATGTAATTCCGTTGTTTGTTCAGCAAACGCCGATCAACTTACAACTGCTCGATAACTTTGGTGTGACCTTGGTGCTTGATCCCTTGGCAGGATTTTTTATCTTGACCAATGCTCTGGTCACGGCGGCAGTGATTATTTACTGTTGGCGTAGCGATCGCACTGCCTTTTTTTATGCTCAAGTTATACTGCTGCATGGCAGTGTCAATGCGGCTTTTGCCTGCTCCGACTTCATCAGTTTATACGTGGCTCTAGAAGTAATTAGCATTGCCACCTTTTTATTGATTGCCTATCCCCGTAGCGATCGCTCCATTTGGATTGGTTTGCGCTATTTATTTGTTAGCAATGTCGCCATGCTGTTTTATTTAATTGGCGCAGTGTTGGTATATAAAGCCACCCATTCCTTTACATTTAGCGGACTGCGAGTCTCACCTCCCGAAGCGATCGCTTTGATATTTTTAGGGCTATTAGCAAAAGGCGGCATCTTTATCTCAGGACTGTGGCTGCCTTTGACCCATGCCGAATCTGAGTCGCCTGTCTCGGCGCTAATGTCGGGTGTGGTGGTCAAAGCAGGAGTTTTGCCATTAGTGCGTTGCGCCTTATTGATCGAAGAACTTGACCCAATCGTACGTATATTTGGGGTTGTCACCGCCCTCTTAGGTGTGTTTTTTGCCGTATTTGAGAAAGATGCCAAACGGATGTTAGCCTTTCATACCATTTCGCAGTTAGGTTTTATCCTCGCAGCACCAGAGGTTGGCGGATTCTATGCGCTGACTCATGGCTTAGTCAAGTCGTCTCTGTTTCTAATTGCAGGAAATCTGCCTAGCCGTAACCTGAAGGAATTGCAACATCAGCCTATTCCTAACCAACTCTGGATACCTTTGGTGATTGCTAGCTTTTCCATTTCAGGGTTTCCCTTGCTATCTGGATTTGGGGCAAAAGTATTAACTATGAAAAACCTCCTACCTTGGCAGGTGATCGGGATGAATATTGCCGCTTTAGGTACGGCGATCTCCTTTGCTAAGTTTATTTTCTTGCCCCACAATCATCAAGCTCAACCATTACTTAAAGCGCCGTTGCGGGCTGAGTTTTGGGTAGCGATCGCCATCTTATTGGGTGGATTGTTTGCGGCAAATGTCATTTATTATGAAGCCTATACTCTGGAAAATGCCGTCAAACCTCTAGTAACAATCGCGATTGGTTGGCTAGCATATTGGCTAATTTTTAAACGTGCTGCGGTCAAATTGTCCCCGTTGTTAGAGGATTTTGAGAATCTAATTGGTGTTATGAGCCTGATGTTAATTCTACTGTTCTGGATGGTGCTGGCATGATTGGACAGTTTATTTTACGAGTTGTGATCTGGTTTTTGCTGACCGCCAATTTTAGTATTGCAAATATCATCATTGGTGTGATTATTTGCCTGCTAATGCCCTACTACCGATCAGTAAACGTTAGCTTTAAAGATGCTTTAAAAGGTATAGGCAGAATTATTCAAGCAATTCCTCAATGCTATATCGAATCATTCGAGATGATCTGGCAACCCCATAAATACGAAGAAGTAGTGATCGAAGAAACCAAACATCAGCGATCGGCCGCATTAGTTTTCTTGGAAATTTTTCTGATCACATTCACTCCCAAAACCATAGTCCTAAGACATAACGAAGAAGGCTGGTATGTGGTGCATCATGTGACCAAACGCTCAAGGAGGTCAAACCCATGAACATTGATTTATCAACTAAGGCTGTTTTGAATTTTGCCGTCGGTGCGATGGTTGTCTCCATGATCATTCCGCTATACCAAGCGTGGAAGCACAACAACAATATTTGGGAAATTATGCTCGCCTTTTCCAGTGTTGCTGCCAAATCCTCAGTGATGATTTTGGCGATCGCCATATTGCGAGATGATTGGATGATCGGTGTAGTGGGCGTAATTATTTTGAGTGTTGGCAATGCAGGCTTTATGCTCCTAGCCCATATCATTAGACGCTCAGGAGAAATATAACCGTGGCAATCTTCATAAATATTCTTAGCTATATCTGTATTTTCGGTGGATTAGTGTTTTGGTTTTGGGGAACTTTGGCTCTACTGAAAAGGCGATCAGTTCTTTTTAAGCTCCATAGTCTATCGGTTTCCGACACCATTGGCTCGATCGCGATCGTGTTCGGTTTGATATTACTCCGCCCTAGGGAGCTACCATTACTGATTCTTGCAATTATTTCCTTAACTTTATGGAATACGATGCTGTGCTACGTGATGGCCTACTGTTCTAGCAGTAAAACAAGTAATAAGTAGCGACTGATTGTCCAGATCCCCCCAGCCCCCCTTTCGTAAGGGGGGAGAATCAATTAAATTATCTTCTTCCCCCTTTTGTAAGGGGGATTGAGGGGGATCTCTAAAAGTCTCTGAGCGTAGAAAGTAATTCTTAAATGATTTCTTAAAGATTTAATGAGCAAATAAGAGAGGTAAAGAGACAAATGAACAGTAATTATGATGGTTATGTCTATGCGATCGCCATACTGTTACCCGTATCTGCATCAATGTTGGTTTCCCAAACTAACCCCTACAATGCCCTAGTCATTCGTGGCATTTTAGGGGCATTATCGGCGCTAGTCTATACGATCTTGGGAGCGGCGGATGTGGCTCTGACTGAGGCGCTAGTGGGTGCTTTTTTAGCAACAATGCTCTACGCTGTTGCCGTGCGATCTTCTCTAGTTTTGCGCTTAGGTGTAGTTGAGTCAGTGGCGATCGAGCATGATTTAGAAGAAGAATTAAATAAACTCAACCTTCCCTTTGAACAGCTAAATCAACAGTTAAACCAGCTCAATCAGCAAATGGAGCAACAATTGGAGCAACCTGAGCAGAATCGCGATCCAGCGCCTAAATCTGATTTAAAAAACCTGATCGATGTTCTTAAAAGCACTTTCAGTAAGCACTATATGCGGGTTGAGCTAGTTCCCTATCAAAATGAAGCAGAACTAGAACAAGCACTAACTGATAAAATCGTCCATGCTACCCTACATAATTCAGAGCATGAAGATGCTACGGAATATCAAGAAGGTGTGAAATCCAACTTTTACCAAATCAAAATTCGTCTGCATCGTCTCTATGAGATCATGCTAGCAAATCCAGTTTTAGCAAATGTCCAGTTGGTTTATACCAATGCAGCAAATGGCGTTGCATATCCTAGATGGCTTTACTTTCAAGTCAAATAAACTTTTAAATAAACTTTTACAAGTATTCCGAAGTCGCGCCTTTAAAAATTGATTTGTGATTCAACCATTAAAAAAAACTTTGAAATAGATTATGAAATGGATTTATATAGTTGCTGGCATTGCTTTTGCTGTGAAAATGCTTTTCTTGCCTAATCCTGCCCCTAGTTTGCCTTTCTCGATTGTGGAAGCGATCGCTCAAGATAGTGGCGTGAGTAATGTGGTATCAGGCATCATTTTTCGCAATCGACTATATGACACCATTTTTGAAGTGATTGTCTTCACGATCGCCATCATGGGTGCAAATTTTCTGCTTGCCAATGAGAAGCCATTTACGCGAATTTACCAGTTTACGGATCAAACTTCGATTGTCCTTGCTCAACTAGGATCTACTGTTGCTGCACTAGTTGCGATCGAGTTGGCAATTCGTGGACACCTTAGCCCAGGGGGAGGCTTTGCGGCAGGTGTAGCAGGTGGTACGGCGATCGGCTTGATTGCGATAACTTCTCCGCCAGAACGACTACAAAAGCTTTATAAACGCTGGCACGCTGCAACTTGGGAAAAGATATCAGTACTGATTTTCATTGTTCTATCAGTGATCACCCTCTCAGGGATAGAGTTACCCCACGGTCAGCTAGGTGAACTAATTAGTGGCGGCATTATCCCGATTCTGAATATTCTAGTTGCGATTAAGGTGGCGCTAGGCTCATGGTCAGTCGTCTTAGTTTTTATCCGCTATCGCGGTTTATTGTAGGAATGGCAGCGCTATGATTGTCATTATGATTTATGGTTGTGATCTATGCAGAAAATATTTGCAGGGCTTCTCTTTTCCATAGGATTTATCTTTTTGACTGTGACCGTTTCATCGTTAGCTATCAAAAATCCTACTCCCAAAGATCGTAGTGCGGCGGCTGGAGGAATTATGCTTGGTGTTCCTGCCTTAGCGGCTGGAACTTGGATCGTCTGGAAAGAGAAAAAGAAACAAGATGACTTGCTCGAAGTACGCCAGCGTCAACTTGAATTTAACTTTTTGACAACCTTACAAGCCAATAATGGCAATATTACGCCGATTGATTTTGCGATCGCTAATCAGCTATCTCTAGAAGAGTCAAAGCAATATTTAGACAAAAAAGCTACTGAATTGAATGCCAATTTTGAAGTTACAGAAGATGGAGGAGTGAGCTACAAGTTTTATCTCTCTTAAATCCTATACAGTGCTTTTTCGTCTGAGCCAATCTCTACAAAATCTGTGACAGAAACTTCTTCGTGCGCTCTTCTTTAGGATTTTGGAAAAACTCTTCAGGAGTTGCCTCCTCCACAATTACACCACCATCCATAAACACAATGCGATCGGCGACTTCACGGGCAAAGCCTACCTCATGGGTCACTACCACCATCGTCATTCCTGAATCAGCCAGCGATCGCATTACATCCAATACTTCACGCACCATCTCAGGATCGAGAGCAGATGTCGGCTCATCAAAGAGCATTACTTTTGGTTGCATAGCTAATGCTCTGGCGATCGCGACCCGTTGCTGCTGACCACCCGATAGCTGTAATGGATACTTATGCGCCTGTTGTGAAATACCCACCCGCTCTAATAACTGGGTCGCAACTTCTGAAGCCTTAGCCTTTGACCATTTGCGAACCCATGAAGGTGCGAGGGTAATATTTTGGAAAACCGTGAGATGAGGAAAGAGATTGAATTGCTGAAATACCATCCCCACTTCGCGACGAATCGCATCAATATTTCGATGATTTTCGGGTGAAAGCTCAAATCCATCAATGACGATTTTGCCTTGTTGATATTCCTCTAGAGCATTGAAAGTTCTCGCAAAAGTCGATTTCCCTGAGCCAGATGGCCCCATAATTACTACCACTTCACCACGGTTTACGGTTAAGCTCACACCTTTAAGCACATGAAAGTTGCCGTACCACTTATGTACGTCTTGGGCGACAATCATCGGCTCAGTCATAGATGGATTTGAGGCTATTGGTTCTTGCATGATGATTGGGTAGTTTTGCTAATTATAGCGCTCCTAAATGAGTTGTAAGATTTTGATTGTTGTGAGAGTGCGACTCTTCGGGGAGTACTCTCACAACCTATTTAGGATTGCTATATGAAGAATGAGACCAGAATTTGCAGAGTAAGTTTTATTCTTTATAAACTATTTTGATGTACTACGCGAGCATCAAGCCCAATAGCCGATCGCATGATTACTTTTAAGACTTCAGCGCGATCGCGATCGGGATAGCCTTGCACCAAAATAATATTGCCAAATCGAGACGAAATGACTTTACCACTAGGGACAACACTTCGGACTCGATTGAGAGCTTCAGTATCTGAAGATGGAATTACAACTAAATAAGGACTCGTATCCCTTGCTGGTGGTGGCACTAGTGCTGCAATTTGAGGATTGTAGGGGATTGGGGCAGTCTGTGCTGGTGGCATTGTAACTGTTGGGGGGATAGAAGTTGTTGGGGGAGGAGTAGTTATTGCTGGTGGTGGAGTAGTTGTTACTGGCGGAGTAGTTGTTGCTGGTGGCTTAGTAGGGACAAATATTGATCGCGGCGGGGTAACTTGTCTTGGGGGGACGACAGGAACAGGATCACGATCAATGAGAACTTCGTTAGGGCTTTGAGCGAGGTTAGCAGGTGGAGAAGATGGTTTAGTCGTAGTGACGGGAATCGTAGTCGGAGAATTTAGAGTAGTGCTTGGTTTAGCTGGTGTAACTGGTTGGGGGACATCGGGCAATGGCTCAATCAAGGTGCTGTTATTGGAAGGTGCTAAGGCATTTGGTGGTTTAGTAGGGGGAATAAAACTGGTTTGGGGTCTTGTAATTTCGACAGTATCAATGTTGCTGGGATTAGCGGTATTCCGAGCAGGAGTCAAAGTTGCAGTAGTCGCAGGTAATGGAGTGCTGGGGATCTGCGGTGCTGGGGGAGTTGGAGATTCTCCGACAAAGGCAATATTTCCTGAAATCTTTTTGGGATCAAGTTGATAGCCAACAGCAACTTGGGTAACTCCAGAATTATTGTTAATATCTCTACCTAGATTATTACGGAAAGTGTTTTTGCCGAGACTTATAGAAGTTCCTAAATCTGGAGTGGGATAGCCTTTCCGATCTTTGAGGATGACAATTCCATCACGCTTATTATCAGAAATTAAATTATTTCGCAAAGTCGGAGCCGAAAGATTAGAAACAATAATTCCATCAGTATTGTTCAGAATATTGTTATTGCTAACATTCACTCGTGAGTTCTGCCCGATCGCTAATCCAAACCCTGTATTTTCAAAAGTATTATCACGAATTTCCCCTGTACTGCTGCCAACAGCCGATAGTCCATTTGCGCCATTCCTTTTGAAGACATTATCACTCACGATCGCATCAGCAGTACCCGTCAAAAATAATCCTTCGCGATTACTATTGATAAAAGTATTATTAGCGATCATCACGCGCTTACCTGACTCCACCCACACCGCAGTACCTCTAGTATTGGGATTGGTAACGGTAACACCTTCAATCCGCACATCATTATCAGCGAGTATCGCAATATTTTGACTAGCAAAGCTGGTACTAATAAATCTACCCCCACCGCGAATCACCGTATTCAATCCCCTAGCCGTGGGTGCGCCGCGTAATGTCACACCTACGGGAAGTATAATCGGAAAAGACTCACCTGTATCAGTACTGTAGAGTCCTTCCTGTAATTGAATCACTGTCCCCGCCACAGGCTTTGTGGCAAGAGCCGCCGCGATCGATGGATAGGGATTATTGGGCGAACCATTACCATTAGGGTTAGCACGCGGAGCAACATAAATCAGCGAGGCTGTCTGCGGTAATTGGCTAGTTTTCCATGTTTGCGCCTGTGTTATTGATAGGGCAGGATGCGCCAACATTGGTGGCGCGATCGCCAAAACCGTGATGCTTGTGGCGATCGCGCTGAAGAAACTAAGCTTGCACCGCATACAGGAAATCCTCTTAACCAACGGACAAAAGTTTACATAAACACACAATTTATTGTGTTTGTGCCAATCAAAATACACGAAAATTCCCCTACTTGCAAAAAATCCTGATGCGGCAATTTTTTGATAGCAAGGCAAGTTTTGTAAACCCAAATAAACAAAGGCGGCGCAATGCGCTACCTTTGTTTATCTGGGTTTTGAGTAGAGCAGATCTGCCATTAGCTGACTTTGAAATGCTAAAATTTCGCGATGTATGACAATACTTGCAAGTTCCTAGCCGAGAACTTCCCCGAAGACTTTGCCAGTTGGCTCTTGGGGAAATCAATTCCCCTAACAAAACTTGAACCGTCGGAACTATCTGCTGAGCCTATTCGTGCAGATTCGGTCATCTTTCTAGAGTCTTCAGAAATAGTTGTCCATTTAGAATTTCAGACCAAAACCGATGACACCATGGCATTTCGGATGGCAAACTATTGGTTGAGACTTTATGGTAAATATCCCACTAAACAAATTCATCAAACTGTCATCTATTTAAAGCCCACAAAATCACCGCTTGTTTACCAAAACAGCTTTAAATCTCAGCAGCTAAATCATGAATTTAATGTCATTCGTCTCTGGGAACAACCCACTGATATCTTTCAACAATATCTAGGGCTATTGCCTTTGGCTGTCTTAACTAAAACAAGCAATCCTGAAAAGACTCTAAGAGATGTGGCTAGACAAATTGATAGTATTGCCGATAAACGAGTCCAAAGTAACGTTGCCGCTTCTACCGCTATAATATCGGGTATAGCCTTAGATAAAGAAATCATCCAAAGACTACTAAGGAGTGAAATCATGAAAGAATCTGTGATTTATCAAGATATTTTGCTAGAAGGCAAAGCTGAAGGCAGAGCTGAAGGTAAGGCTGAAGGCAAAGCTGAAGGTAAGGCTGAAACTACTCGTCAAATAGCTCTAAATATGTTGCGCTCCAACGTCTCTACAGATTTAGTTGCCCAATTTACAGGACTAACTCTCAAGCAAGTCCAAAAACTTCAAAAGCTTTCCGCTAAACAATCTCCAATGCCAAGGTCATCAAAACCTAAGCGATCGCCTAAATCCTAACTTACTGCGGTTTTCATTTTGCTGTAGTCGAAGTGAAAACCACAATGATCAAATGTTGCTAAAGTTTAGTCTTCAGTACTGCCTCACTCAAAGCAACCCACTGAGCAACATCTAGATCCTCGGCTCTTACCTGCCCATTAATTCCCATTGATTCCAAAATCAGAACTAACTGATCGCGATCTATTTCGGAAGTTAAATTGTTGCGGAGCATTTTGCGTTTAGTCGCAAAACCAAGTGTGAGTAGACGATCTAAGAACTTAGGATCGCTTGCAGCAGTAATTGGTGGACGCGGAATGATGCGGACAACTGCCGAGTTAACCTTGGGAGGCGGATAGAAAGCAGTCGCAGGAACATCGCAAATAAACTGACATTCTGCCAGATATTGAATCTTAACACTGAGAGCATTGTAAGCTTTATGTCCTGCTTTTGCAGCTAAGCGATCGCCGATTTCTTTTTGAACCAATAGAACAATTTGTTCAAACTGTTGCACTGGTTCGGCGAGAGTTCCCAATAGTTTTTTGAGGATTTCGCCTGTAATGTTGTAAGGAATATTGGCGATTACCTTATTAGTATGCGCTGGAAGTTGAATCTCCAAAATGCTCCCTTCAATTAGTTGAAAATTCTTTTGGGTCATGGTCTTACGCAGCTTTTCGCAAATATCCCAATCAATTTCCACAGCAGTCAGGGATTCAACTAATGGCAACAGTAAACGAGTGAGATTACCAGTACCAGGACCAATTTCTAAAATGCGATCGCTTGGTTTCAATTGCCCCGCCCGTAAAATTTTATTCAATACGTCATCACTACGTAACCAATGCTGCCCAAATTGTTTGCGCGGGCGAATAGTTTTGCTAGGGACATAGATAGGCTTGTCGGGATTGGTCATTGCGATCGCACAAGTAGATCCAAATTTGCAAGGTTGCACCTCAAGGGGGGACAACCTCGCAAATTTGAGGTAATTTATTAGTGATAATAGCTGAGAATCATCAAATTATTTTCGCTAAGCCCTTAGCGCTGAATGTGGCAAGCCCATCTCCTTCGTTTACAATTCGTCACGCTAGCTCCAGAGATGTTGGGCATGTATCCGATATCTTGACGGAGAGCTTTTATCGGCATACCGATCACCCAGTTAACTTTTTACAGCGCTACTTTACGAATCTGGTATATCCACTTTTGCGTTACGGCATCATGCTTGATCTCAGTAGTCGTTTTGGCGATAAGGCAACTTGCTATGCTTGTCTTGTAGCTACCCATCCTGTTAATAAATTTCAAGCGATCGCCTCTTTAGAAATTTGTATGCGTTACGTACCTGTCAAAAACTATCGAGAATTTTGGCTAGGGCGTGAAATGAAGCAATATCCCTATGTGTTTAACCTAGCAGTACATCCACAATGGCGGCGACAGGGCGTAGCCAAGCAACTCTTGCTAGCAGCAGAGCAAACCGTAAAACAATGGGGATTTTCGCGGCTGTATATACATGTACTTGAGGACAATCAACCTGCTCGCAGTCTATACAATCGCATTGGCTATCGACTACATAGCCAAGAAGGTGCTGTCAAGTATTGGCTAATGGGACAACCAAGAAGATTTTTACTGCACAAAAGGTTTTAACCCAAGAAGTGAGTGGCGGCGCTTCGCGCGGCGCAAATGGCGCAAAATGGTAAAAATCGCAGAGCGACTTTTACCATTTATAGCTGTAATGCCTAACTTGGAGATCAAGTTACAATATAGATGTGCTGAAGTAATTTATCAGGAGTACATCTGCCAACTATGACCATCGCAACCGATATCGATACCTCCACGGATCTCAATCTCACTCAGAGAGAGCAAGACCAAAGCTATCAAATAGCACAAGCAGCCGCGATCGCCGCAGATGATCGCAAGGGAGAAAATATCGTTTTGCTGGCGATCGGTGAAGTGTCGAGTTTGGCGGAGTATTTTGTCATTGCATCGGGATTTTCTAAGGCGCAAGTACGGGCGATTGCAGATATGGCTGAAGAATCAATCTTTGAAAAATTTGGACGTAAGCCTAGAAACATTGCAGGAGAGCAGGATGGCACATGGATTTTGCTAGATTACGGTGATGTGATCGTCCATGCAATGATGGCTCAAGAGCGTGAATATTATGACCTAGAAGCATTTTGGGGTCATGCACCGAAGCTTGAAGTGTTTTTGCCAGAGCCTGAAGACTAATCAGCTTAATTTGAAAACCCTTACGGGATCAGTGTTTGGGTTCACAAAAATGCTTCACATTTTCGTGAATTGATGCGCCCCTATCAAAAACAAAAAGTAGAGCCACGCTTAGCGTGGCTCTACTTTTTGTTTTTGATGTTAATTAACACGTCAGACAAGCGATAATTAACAAATCTCGTTTACATTTGGACATATTAAAATTTTATGAAGGTTGGCGATCGCGTTCGTGTCAAAACAGCATTAAATGTTTTCCATCATCCTGAACACAAAGGTAAATCCTTTGATATAGCAGGAATGGAAGGCGAAATTGTCCGTGTGCATACGGAGTGGAATGGTCGCCCGATCAGTCCCAACTATCCCTATGAGGTGAGATTTACACCAAAATTTGTAACCCATTTAGGCGATCACGAAATAGAATCAATTAGTTAAGATTCCAAGGATATACAAAAGAGCGGCTAAGCTACTCTTTTGTATATCCTTAAAATCCAAATAAATCGCTACCATTGGTTTGTATATATGGAAGCAACAATTTTTAGCATTGTCTTTGCGATCTTAAGTGGTACTTATATCTATCGTTCCTTTCGGATTATCGAAGAAGGTCACATTGCTCTGGTTGAAAGGTTTGGGAAGTACCAAAAGACAATGGAACCAGGAATTAACATTGTTCTCCCATTTATAGATCGTGTCTCCTTGATTAAAAGTGCGCGTGAGCAGGTATTAGAGCTCCCACCTCAGCCTTGCATGACCTCCGATAATGTTAGTGTCAATGTTAGTGGCGCAATGTATTGGCAAATTGCTGATCTTCAAAAAGCTCGCTATAACATTGAAAATGTCGATCAGTCTTTACAAATCTCTCTTTCAACTCAAATCCAAACTCAAATTGGTCGCTGTGAACTAGATAATATTATCGGTGGCCAGGAACGGATTAATGCTGAAATTTTAACGGGAATTTCTGGTGATACCCAAGACTGGGGAATCAATGTCTTGCGCGTCAGACTGGGCGAAATCACGATTCCCAATTCTGTACTTCAGTCGATGGAAAAACAAAAAGCTGCCGAGATTGAGAAAAAGGCAATGATTTCATTATCTGAGGGTGTGAAGACTTCAGAAATTACGAAGGCTGAGGCTGAAGCTCGCTCTAATCGCGTATTGGCTGAATCGGAGCGTCAAGTGCAGTTAGAACAAACTGAGGCGATGGCTCAGTCGATTGAGCGAATTGCCAATGCGATCGCCAAGCATCCGAATGGCAAGGAAGCAGTACAGTATTTGTTAGCCCAACAATATCTAGAAATGGGACAGGCGATCGGTGAAAGTCCAAGCAGTAAAGTTTTATTTATGGATCCAGATTCCATTCCTGCGGCTCTTCAATCTCTACTAGCAATGACCGATCGCAAACTCCCTGAAAAAATAAATGAGCAGATCTCTAAAAAACCTTTTGGTGAAAGTACAAATATTTCCCCCACGTTACGCAATTTGCCTGAAATTAAGCCATTCAACCCACCACTTGATAGTGAGAATGGTGATCCAAGTTCTAATTAGTTGCTCCAGAAGAACTTTTAAAGGGCTTGCGAAGCAAGCCCTTTAAAAGTTCTTCTGGTTTTAGGGAAAGCTCAAAGCCAGAATGTCACCCCTTACGCGATCGAGTAGTATCAGTGTGGCGTCTCATTCTATCCATTTGAGGCAAAAGCAGGTATCTGATTTTGCTGTATAGGCATTGGGCAAGACAATAGCTCAACCCATACCTCTAAGGCGGTACAACTCAAAATTCCTGAGTGACAGCGTAAAGGCTTATTTTTATTTCAATTGCCTCCTTACTGCTCGCAGATGAATCCCATTGAATTAGAGTGGTTGCATTTAAAGCGTGACCATCTTGCTGGGCAAATGTTTGACTCTGAAGATAATTTAATTTGGGGTATAGAAGATGCTCTGCTTTCCCGTTACGATTCCCCTGGCTTGGATACTTCATATTTTGAGTTTTCTTATGCCTAGCTACTTATAAAAAGTCTCAAGGATACCAACTTAATGCTAGGTAAATCTATTAAGGTTACCATCAGCCATTGATCATAATGTTAATGCTGACTCGATTGTTGGGGTTTGAAAGAACATAAGTCTTGACTCTATGTTTTCTGAATGAGGCGTTCCTTGTACTCTTTGTAAATCAGAAATGGAGCGAATCAACCAAACTAAATTATGGTAACTAGTCAGGCTTAAAAAATGGGGATTTTTTAGGTCTGACTAGTTACAAAAGAGACTTGTAAAAGTCGAAGCTTAAGTTGATATGTTAAAGTTGAACCAAAGGATCTCTCGGAATTACTATGCAAAGCACCCAAGCGCTGATTTTAACCGATGCTCCCACACCTCAACTTCCTGCCACAACTAAACTCAGCCTCCCCGACCATACGCAACTACCCGACTCAGACGGAACCTTTGTGAAAAATTTTCAGGAACATCCGCAAAGCATTGTTTTAACTAGCTCCATTGAGCCAATCTTACAAAAACTCCACCCTGACGGACATTACTGCATTGGACAGGATAGCGGTATCTACTGGCGATTAACCGAGCCAGCCGAAAAAGGAGCAGAGGCTCCAGACTGGTTTTATGTTCCCAACGTACCACCGCTTCTTGATGGAGAATACCGTCGCTCCTATGTGTTATGGAAAGAAGTTGTAGCCCCCTTAATCGCCATTGAGTTTGTTTCTGGTAATGGTTCTGAAGAACGTGATGCCACACCTCCTAGCGAAACCGACAAGGTAGGCAAGTTTTGGGTATACGAACAAGCAATTCGCATTCCCTTTTATGCCATTTTTGAAGCTAAGAAAGCTTCCGTTGAGGTTTATCATTTAGTTGATGGACGGTATGAGAAGTTAATGCCCAATGAACGTGGACATTATCCGATCGCTGCGATGGGTGTCGAACTTGGGCTCAAAGAAGATGCGGGTCTGCCTTGGTTACGCTGGTGGGATCAGACTGGTAATTTATTACTAACTGGCGATGAAAGGGCTTTACGTGCAGAAGCGATCGCTGATCAAGAACGTCTTGCTAAACAACAAGCTGAGCAAAAACAACAACAAGCTGAGCAAAAAGCTGAGCGACTTGCTGCAAAGCTGAGAGCGTTAGGAATTGATCCTGATGAAGCTTAGGGAGAGAAAATCAAGAAATTAAAGTTACCACCATAAGCCAATCAGGGCGAGATTAGCCTCGATGTAACTTGTGCCTTCAGTTGGCTGGACTTGGTGCTGACTCGCGAGATGTTCTCTTAGAGAATCCAAATCGATATTGTTTTGGGCGATCGCCTTCGTTAACTTGTCCTTGATTGGTTTGAGAACTAGCCGAATCTGCATCGCCCGAATTGAGTCAGGTGCATGATCTTCGACAAGGACGTGGCTTTGTAATAGATTAATGGATTTGAGATTTTGTTGGGTAGCGATCGCGATAATTTCCTTACTCACTTCATCCACAAATTGACGATTTACATACTTCAGTACTACAGGCTCTAACAAAAACATCACCTCATCCTGTTCAGAGACTTTTTCGATTAGCGATCGCCACCGCAATGACTCTAGAGCATTAATTAATTCTGAGCCAGAGGTTTGCAAATTCATCTGCGATCGCAAAGTTGAGAGGGATACAGGACGATGCTTGATCGCTAGCCAGTACAGCACATCTTTTTCTAGTTTGGAGAGGCGTTCAAACTGTTGATAGAGAAGCGTGCGTAGCACATCACCTAGAGCAAGGGCTGTCTGTTTGAGAAATTCCGAAACATTACCGTTAAATAATTCCTGAATTGTCCCCGCCACAATTCTCAAAGCTGAAGGATTACCCCGATATTGTTGCACTAGAGCATCTAATCCATTTTCGGAACCTGTAAAACCTCTCGCTCTCAGTAATTCAAAGGCTCCTTGTCTCTGTAATCCATTTACTTTGTAATAGCGAATCGGTTGATCTTCCCCTTGGTGCATGGAGATTTCTTTGGGTTGTTCGCGCCCAATCAAAATCAAAGAGCTTTGATGCCGCTCAGAACCAACACGCTGTAATAATTCGGCATGGGCTTCGCAACCTTGGCGATAGACCCCTACCAATTCCCCATCTTGCAGCGTCGCTTCAAAGTCATCTAGTACAATCAAACACCGCTTTTGGCGCAAAACTACCAACAAGTCAGAAATGCCACAACCAGTTTGCTGTGAACTATTGAGAAATTGCAACAGATCAGCAATTAACTGTGCGGTCGGCTGTGCGCCTCGCAGCGATCGCCAAATAAAGCAATCAAACTGCGATTGCATATTTTCGACTAGTTTCACGGCAAGAGCCGTCTTCCCAATGCCACCCATCCCACAAATTGCCAAGAGATGACAGCGATCGCGCGCAATCCATTGCTCTAGTTTGGCTAATTCTTCGGTACGTCCATAAAAAGTTTGAATATTCGGAGCCTCGCCCCAATCAGCAAAATTTGGCCCTAAATTAACCTGAGAGTCGGCGGCTGGACTATGTAGATTTTGGCGTTGAGTTTTATAACCCTTAGCCTCTAGCCATTCAGGTACTTTTTCCCAACGTAAAGTGTTAAGCGGCTGATCAGCGATCGCCTCAAGCGATCGATATAAACCCTTATTTAACTCCACCCGCAACGCCCCCGAAGTCCAAGCTAGCTTAAAGGCTAGTTGTCCTGGACGATAACGACACAGCAACCCACGCAAACAAGCCTTTTCAAAGGGCTTAATTTCCTTGCCACTAACAACTTGTAAATCAGCGTAAAGCCGATTTAAGTCCCAATTTTGAGCAGCTTCGAGGAACAGCCCTTCAATATGGTCATTGTCAGATAACATGACAGGATATGGCGGCGAGCGATCGCATAGATGTGTGTCGTGTGCATCGATAAGATACATCAATATATTTATCGATTTATCTGGATCGTAACAAAAAAAGCGATCGCTAGAGATATTACGATTTTCAAATGAGTGCGGACTCATTTGAAAATCAAAAACAAGCATTGTCAGGGTTTTGAGTTTTTATTTTGCCGTAGGCAAAATGAAAACTGCAATAATGCTTAAAGTGGCTGATAGTTTCAGGCTCAGACCCGTATAAAATCATCTTGTAGTGTTACCACAAAACTCGTGACTAATACCAAAGTACAAAATGAATATGCCATTTGTACTTTCAAAACCCTTACAGGGTTTGGTTTTTAATTCACGGAAGTGTCGCCAAACTTCTGTGAATCGGTATAACTTATAAATAATTAAATAAAGAACTATATTTTTTGACGGTGCGGCGGAGTCACGCCATCAAAAATTAATTTTTTATTTTACGGCGAAGCCCTTAAATGATTAATACTAAACTGAGTGCCGTTTAACTATGTTAAGTAAGCTGCAACAACTAGGAACAGACGCAGATGGTCGCTATGCTAGCGATGACGAACTGCAATTTATGGATACCTATATCTCCTCTTTTGACTCGCGGGTTGAAGCTTATCGCCGCATTAAAGCTGTCGAGAGAGAAATTGTCGATACTGTTTTGATCAAAATAAAAGCATCCTATCCCAAATTGCTTTTTCCAAGGGGGGAAGACATACAAAGCAAGTGGAAGCAAGACACCTTAAGAGTTTTACGTCATTCTGCTATGACTGTTTTATTAGATGACCCAGAACTTTTGCGGCAACAGTTTTTGTATTGGTTCCAAACAATCATGCAAGCCTTTGGCGCACAGGAAGCCTGTAACATTACCTATCTAGTAATGCAAGATGTGGTTAAGGAGCTTCTACCCAAAAATGTTGCTGATTTGTTATGCCCCATTCTGGAAATAAATCGAGATTTACTGGGATCTCAGCCAAAAAGCTGACACAAAAGGGAGAGATTATCAGCATCTTCTCCCTTTTGTGGTTTTTTACATTGTTATACAATAAGTTTGCAAAAAAATTACAGCCTAAGTGTGAGGAGTTAGAGCTTACCTAGCTCATTAGTGATTATGGGGAAAATTAATTCTGTACCTTGGCAAGCACGGCTTCGCTTCCTAGTCTTAACGTTTCTAGGATTTGCGATCGCAATGATGATCAATTTTCCTTTTTGGGCGTTGGCTCAGACTCCTGACAGTAATGCTAGTAATACTGCTAGCAACACAATTGAGCAATTACCCCCACCAAGTCAGCCGCCGATCAGACCATCTAATGGCAATGAACTAAGAGGTATTTGGCTGACTAATGTCGATAGTGATGTTTTATTCTCGACCCAAAAACTTGAAAGAGCAATCAAAAGATTAAAACGTTTAAACTTTAATACCCTATATCCAACGGTTTGGAATCGTGGATACACACTCTACCCCAGCAAAGTTGCTAAAGATCAGTTTGGCGTAGAGGTATATCCTGAATCTGGCTTGCAAGAGCGAGATATGCTGTCAGAAGCGATCAAATTTGGACATGAACAGAATTTTGCTGTAATTCCCTGGTTTGAGTATGGCTTAATGACCGAGGAAGGCTCGGAGCTAATGCGCCAACATCCAGACTGGGTCACCCAGCGTAGAGATGGCTCCCATCTTTTCTTGCATGGTGAAAATAATCAACATCGCCTTGCTTGGCTCAACCCTGCACACCCTGAAGTCCAAAAATTTCTCACAGATTTAATTGTAGAAGTGGTCACCAAATATGATGTTGATGGCATTCAGCTTGACGATCATTTTGGAATGCCCGTAGAACTTGGCTACGACAATTACACGATCGCTTTATACAAGAAAGATCATTTCGGACGGCTACCACCTGAAGATTTTAATGATCCCTCATGGATGAAATGGCGTGCTAAGTACATTACAAATTTAATGCGAAAAATCTCTAAGGCTGTTAGGGCGATCAAACCCAATTGCCTAGTTTCTTTGTCTCCTAATCCAAAAGACTTTTCTTATAAAAAATACTTGCAAGATTGGTATAGCTGGGTCTATCTCAATTATATTGATGAACTAATTGTGCAGGTATATCGAGATGATATTAGCAACTATATAAGTGAGTTATCACGACCAGAACTACAGGAAATTCGCCAGAAAATTCCTGTAGCTGTAGGGATTTTGACGGGGCTTAGAGTTCAAAATGTTGATATGCGCCAAATTAAAGGTCAAGTCAAAATTGCGCGTGAGCTTACCCTTGATGGTTTCTCATTTTTCTTTTATGAGACCTTAGGCAATCGCGATGCATCCTTTGAGACGCTCTTCTTTACACCCGCAACCCGTCCAGATTTAAGAAATATTGTTTCTAGTTAAGCTAAAAAGCGGCGCTTCGCGCCGCTTTTTAGCTTTTAGTCATGCCAATGGCGAAAAATGGTAAGAATCGCTCAGCGATTCTTACCATTTTTCGCTTTCGTCGAATTGACGTTTAGTTAGAAATGCTGTGATCTTATCAATAAATATTTGAGGATTCTCGAAGTGAATATTGTGACCACACTTAGGGATAATTTCTAGTTGTGAATACTTGCATAACTGTTTCATTTGACGGTTTATTTGCACAAACTTAGGATCTAACTCACCTGCAAGTAACAACAACGGAACCTGATTTTCTGGTAATTTCTCCCATAATGATGGTTGCATTCCAGTACTAAGATTGCATAGAGACTTAGCTAGTAATGCAGGGGAATTATTTAACCTTTGCTCTAGCATCTGGGCAAAATTTGGATGCGATCGCAAGGTGGCAAAAATAGGCTGTTGATACCAATTTTCCAGAAATAATCTCAAATCACCAGCTTCTAGGGTTGCTGCTAATAGCCGATCCTTGGCGAGACGATCGCCCCTCTCTTGATCTGTTTGTAAGCCTGCGGATGCAGATTCGAGGATTGTCCTACAAAAATATTGTGGGAAATGGATTGTTAAATATAAAGCTACCCTTCCACCCATAGAGTATCCTACTAAAAAACAGCGATCCACACGAAGTAAATCCAAAAATTTGATGACAAAGTTGGCGGTGGACTGTATTGTGTAGTAGTCATCTTGATCAATTTTTGGATCTATGACCCTAGTTTGACCATGCCCTAGTAGATTGATCGCAACGCAGTAAAATTGTTTAGACAAAATTGCGATCACCTCCTTAAACTCTGAGAGATCACCCATAAATCCATGCAAAAATAAAATTGTGGGATCGCTGGAATTTCCCTCTGAGAGGTAACTCAAACAATAATTATCAATTTGCAACTTGAGTACCATCATCAAATAACGCAAGCGAGACTATGAACGAACAGGAAATTCTGCAAGAAATCGAGACTGCCAGAGATTTAGAAGCAACATCTCTATATCTTAGTGAACTACAAATGCGGGTAGTTCCTGAAGAGATTGGTAAATTGAAAGATTTAGTGTGGCTGTATCTCAGTGAAAATAACTTGATTTCTCTGCCAGAAGCGATCGCAAATTTACAAAGACTCACATGGCTACATCTAGAATCCAATCAACTGCCAAAAATTCCTGAGCCAGTGATGCAGCTAAAACATCTCACAGTACTAAATTTAGCCGAGAACCAGATTACCAGTTTGCCATCGGATATTAGCCGACTATCCAATCTAGCCAGATTAGATATTAATCAAAATCTTTTAACAAACTTGCCCTCAGAAATTGGTTTTCTTAAGTTTTTAACTTGGCTTGATTTGAGTGAAAATAAACTCGAAAAATTACCTATAGAAATTGCTAATCTCACAAATTTAAATGAGTTAGATTTGCGAAAAAATGGCACTGGTCAGTTAAGGTGTGAGAGAAGTAAAGCTGCTTAGTGACAGCAACTCCAACATCGAAATCGGTCTATGATACAGACCGATCGCCATAGCTGGGGTCTTGTTCTTGCCTAAGCCTACATGTGGTCTTACCCAATTGTGCACTAATCTTTGTACAGTGACTGC
>JBJTVM010000387.1:0-1096 GCA_046081205.1 Pseudanabaena sp.
CGGGTAACTGTGTCGTAGTTCGGTGAGAAATTGATCACACTGCGAGGTTGTGTCCGTAACATCAAGAAACGTAGTAGTTCGGGTGGTAATAAATCGGCGATTTCCTTAGCGCTAGAACCGACACCCTTAGAAGAACTCATCTTAGCTCCGTTCACCAAAATGAATTCATAGGGAGCATGGGTGGGTGGATTCTTTTTGAGAACCTTGCGACAAATAGAATTAGCCACATCGCGAGAGCCACCTTTTTGGGAATGGTCTTTACCTGCGAGTTCAATCGATACGCCGACAACTTCCCATTTAGCAACCCATTCCACTTTCCAAGGTAATTTACCATTGCCATCAAAGGGTGATACCCAGCCTGTATGACCGCAACCTTTGACATAATCCATTGCGTTAGGCTCACAGGTGTAGAATACTTTGCCATCTTGGTAATCAGTGACAACGGTAGTTGCAATTTTGCCACAGTTTTCGCAGATGGTTTGGAAAGGATACCAATTGGAGGGGCGATCGGCTTTGCTAACTTCTTTGTAGGCTTCGCGTACCAGATGAGCATTGTTCAGGAATAAATCAATATATTGATTCATCTTGCCTGAACGGTAGAGATCGCGGAGGTAATAGATTTTAGGAAGCACACCTAAATGCTCGAATACTTCGAGAAATTCGCCCATGAAGTATTTGGCATAATCGCTAGCTACTGTCTCATCAGGTGAGGGAACATTGCAGAGGGGCTGTCCTAAATAGGGGGCAAACTTGGCTTGATCTAAATAATGGGGTACGGTGTCGAGCGCATCGTAGTCGTCAACGCCATAGGTAAAAGTGACGAGTTTACCTGCGTGTTTGAGGGCGCGATAGATGGCATCGTGAATCACAACCCCACGCAATGAGCCGACATGAACGCGCCCAGAGGGGGTTTTGGAATCGTTGACTATAATGCGATCGCCGCTTGCATCTGCTGCAAATTTATCCGCCCAAAACATAGTGGTAATTATCCGAAAGTCTTTCAAGAGTTAAGTTTGGCGTATGAATTTGCTGATCTAGACAATTTCGCGCCCTGTCTAGTCTAACAGGATTAAAAATTTTCTGACCCTAATTTTTT
>JBJTVM010000388.1:0-2622 GCA_046081205.1 Pseudanabaena sp.
GGACCATCCGCTCCCCATGACGCGCCATTGGCAAGATATTCCTTTGTCACCATTCCCAATGCATAGGTGGAAAAACCTGCCACACCAGCTTGGGCGATCGCAATTGATACATATCCCCCCAGCGTCAAACCGCCTGTCACAGGCGCAGCAATGCCCAGTAAACTTTTGAGGGAACTTAACCCGAATGTGGCTAAAAACTCGCTCGCACCGATGCCACCCATACTGATCGCTATTTTTTGCATCAATGAAATTGCGCCACGGTTGCTCATATTGATGCCATAAAGCTTGGATAGCGCCACGATCATCGAGACATCGATAATGGCACTGGTAATCACATCTACTACAGTGAAGGGGTTAACCGCGATCGCCGCAGCTTGGGTAATGACGCAATTCCAGATAATCCGATTGGCTTGGCGATCGCGCACAAACATTTTGCGTTGAACCACTCGCTCTTGCACCATATCCGCAAACATCATTGTATTTAGCGCGATCAGAGATTTCCCTTCGCGATCTAGGACTTCCAGAATTTTGATCTTTAAATCTTCAATTTGCGGCTTACCTGTCACTAGCTCCGCCTCAAAAGATCCATCAGGTTGTCGGATAGCCTTAGCCACAAGCGGCGATGCAGCCGTCATCACAATTTCATCTTGGGTTAATAGCTCTTTTACGCGATCGTCTCGGATTTTGGCATAGATTGCGAGCCGATCTTCAGGAGGATATTGGTCTATTTTGTTAAATACCAGCAAAATTGGTTTACTTGCCCCCCTTAGTTCTGAAAGCGCATCATATTCAACCTTAGTAATATCTCCCGCCACAATAAACAAAATTAAATCTGCCTGTTGCGCGATGCGTTTGGCAAGTTCCGCACGACCTTCCCCGTCAACTTCATCAATCCCCGGCGTATCAATCAATTCGATTCTTGCCTCACCACGTCCTTGAAATGATGCTTTGAGGATCGTGCGATCGCCATTAGTTTGCATGGCTTCTCGCGATATTTGCCACTCTGCGGCTTGTCGATTTGTAGTTACACCATGCAAGGGGCCAGTCTCAAAAACTTGCCCACCCATGAGTGCATTGAGTACTGATGATTTACCCCGCCCCACCATACCAAATACTGCTAATTGCAAAACTTGACGCTCTAACTTGTCTAGCATTTGCTGTAGCTCTTCGAGTGGTTCTTCGAGTCCACGCCGTTCGCGTTCCGACAAGTCCAGATTTGCGACAATATCTCGCAATGTGCGCTGCGCTTGGCGATAATTTAACTCCTCAAAAATTTCATCAAAGCTAAGAAAATTTTCGTCTTGTGGCATAACATCGCTAGGTATGGAGGAAGGCTTAATTATTTGTAGGATGTGTTTAACGCATCTTAATAAATAATTATGGGTTATATAGCAAAGTAAGTTTTGCTTGTGGCCTCAAACCCAAGAAATGAATGGCGGCGCAAAGCGCCGCCATTCATTTCTTGGGTTTGAGGAACTATACTTATGATACTCAAGTCTTAAATGGTAACAATTTACTCACAGACTAGTCTGAAACTGGTATAAATAAGGTTGTCTTTTTAAGTGAGATATTGTTACAGTTGCCAGAAAGTTATTTTTGGACAATAATTACGTTTAACTTTTACCCTTTCAAGGCTCATTCATAGAGTTGTTTGCATTCTAAATCTCAAATAAACCTCATAAATAGTATTGTAGCTAGGAGAAATATGTCCGTATTTAAGTCGTTGGTTAATCTAGCAGCCACCGCAGGTGTCGCAGGGGCGCTCGCTGTTAGCCCCATATTTACTCTCAAAGCTGAAGCCCTCACCGAAGCCCAAGTTTTGGAGAGATTGGGCAGTATTCCTGTTTTCACGATTACAGATGATAAAGGCTCACCTCTTTTAGGGGCAATTCCTCAACAACCCAATGCTAAGCCCGATGATAGCCAGCTTTTGTTTTTCTTCCTTGGTCCTGATGAAGCCCAAATGATGCTCAGTCAAGTCCAAAAATCAAATCCTGAAATTGGCAAAAAGGCTCAGATCATTGTGCGGTCAATGAATGATGCCTATAAAGTAATCCGTGAAAATAAAGATAAAAAGGTCGTTTTCCAGTTTATTCCTTCTAAGGCAAGTATTGACTCAGCAAGGACTATTCTGACATCTCAAGGCGTTGCCGCTGACAAAGTTCCGAATGTGCCTGTTTTCTTTGCGATCGGTGGTCAAGCCAATAACCAAGGCTTACTAACCATGAGCATCGATCAAAATGGCAAGAAAGAGCAGGTTGTGCCTTTCTTTTTGGATAAAACCGATCTTCAAAACCTGCTTGATCGCGCTAGTAAGGATCAACCCGATGTAGCTAAGGCAACTAAGATCCAAGTTGCTTCATTATTTCAAGTCCTAGACTCGATGGTGTCTAAGGATAATAAACCCAATCCCGAAGTTGAGCGCTTCCAGTTTGTGCCATCACGCAGTTCTTTTGAGTATATTCTCAAAAATACTAAGCAATCAGCAACACCTCAGCTAGCACCTCAAGCAACTCCCGCTAAGAAATAACAAAAAAGGGCGCATCGCGCCCTTTTTTATTTCCCAAAAAAGACAACAATTCTCATTATGAAACCGATTTTGGTGTTTCCAGCGCCTTCGGC
>JBJTVM010000389.1:0-14294 GCA_046081205.1 Pseudanabaena sp.
GAACAAAACAAGAGCAACCTTCCTCGAAGCTCTAGCCTCCGCAAAAAAAAAGTTTAGATATAGCCTGATATAGGCTATATCTAAACTTTTTTGCGAAAATTATAGACATTAGATCATTCATGCTCTACCATAGATGATCGCGACTTTTTTGGCATTCCTCATGAACGCTTCTGAAATCATCCGCTCAATTGAAGCGGAATATATCAAAACGGATCTTCCCACAATTTATGTGGGTGATACTGTCAAGGTTGGAGTTAGGATTAAAGAGGGCGGCAAAGAACGTACCCAGCCATATGAAGGCGTAATCATTGCGAAACGTGGTTCTGGCATTAACTCTGTCATTACTGTTCGTCGCGTGTTTCAAGGAATCGGGGTTGAGCGAGCCTTCTTGCTACATTCTCCCAAAATTGAAAGCATCAAAGTGATTCGTCGTGGTAAAGTGCGTCGTGCTAAGCTCTACTACTTACGTAACCTCGTTGGTAAAGCAACCCGTCTTAAACAACGATTTGATCGACCACTATAGAGCAATCTATTGTTATACTAGACATCAACTACTATTTTGTTATAGCAATTGATATAGATATAACTGGTTGCATATCAAAATCGTTTTTTCATTACGTGCGTCCTTAGTTCAGTTGGTAGAACGCAGGTCTCCAAAACCTGATGTCGGGGGTTCGAGTCCCTCAGGGCGCGCTTCACCAATTTCACAAGATCGAAATTATTTAAGTTTGTCCAAGACTTTACTTAAACATATCGCATTTATCAAGATTGCAAAGAGATCGCAAGAGTTGCCGCTATGACGAAAAACGAACTAAAAGAGCAACCCAAAGAAGCGCCAAAAGCTGACTCAGATGCACAGTCTGAAGCAACTGGAATTGCTAAGCTTTTTTTAGAATCTAAAGCCGAATTCGGTAAGATTGTCTGGCCCACTCGCCAGCAACTAATTAGTGAATCTGCATCGGTTCTTTTGATGATCGTTGCGGTAGCAACCTTTGTTTATCTGATTGATGCTTTGTTTAGAGCGATCGCATTGCAGGTGTTTCAATAATGTTTACCGAAGACATTGACCACTCATCTAGTAGCCACGAAGATGAAGACGTACTATTTAACTGGTATGCCGTCCAAATTGCTTCAGGTTGCGAAAAAAAGGTTAAGTCGAGCCTAGAGCAGCGCATCAAAACTCTTGATGTCGAAGATAGGATTAAGCAAATTGAAATCCCGCAGACTCCGACCGTCAAACTTAGAAAAGATGGTAGTCGAGCAACTTCTGAGGAAAAGATTTTCCCCGGATATGTTCTGATCCAAATCAAAACTGTCAGAAATGAGATCGGACAGCTAGAAGTTGATGATGACGCATGGTTAGCTGTCAAAAGCACCCCCCATGTAATTAACTTCGTTGGTACAGAACAAAAACGTCATTACGGTCGTGGTCGTGGGCATGTTAAACCTCGTCCTTTAACCGAAAAAGAAGTCGAAAGAATCTTCCGTGTTACCGTCGAGCAAGAGCCAGTTCTCAAAATTAACATGGCTCAAGGCGACAAAATCAAAGTGCTTAATGGACCTTTCAAAGATTTTGAAGGTGAAGTGGTGGAAGTTAGCCCAGAACGTAGCAAACTAAAAGCCCTTCTTTCCATCTTTGGTAGAGACACTCCTGTAGAACTAGAGTTCAATCAGGTTCAAAAGCAAAACTAACTCACTCAAACGCAGGTTTGTAGTTTCTTAAACGGCTAAAATTAACGGCTAAAATCAATGGCTAAGAAAGTTACAGCAATTATCAAGTTAGCACTTAATGCTGGTAAAGCTACTCCAACCCCACCAGTTGGTCCTGCTTTAGGTCAGCATGGTGTCAACATTATGATGTTTTGTAAGGAATATAATGCTCGTACTGCTGATCAAGCAGGCATGGTTATTCCTGTAGAAATATCTGTTTATGAAGATCGAAGCTTTACCTTCATTCTCAAAACACCACCAGCATCTGTTTTAATTCAAAAAGCGGCTGGCATCTCCTCTGGTTCGGCAGAGCCCAACCGTAAAAAAGTTGGTTCGATCACCAAAGATCAACTTCGTCAAATCGCGGAAACCAAAATGCCTGATATCAATGCTAATGATATCAATGCGGCAATGAAGATCATTGAAGGAACAGCAAAGAACATGGGCGTTACAATTACCGCTTAATTCTAAGCTCTTTGAACTTTCAAATTGAACTTTCAAAATCAACAAGCAAAATCAATAAGTTTCAATAAAAATTTTAGTTGGGGGAGGGAATTAAGTTTTCCGCTCGCACCCCTTAGGAACAATCATGTCAAAGAAAATCTCAAAACGTCTTAAGGAAGCTCTCAGCAAAGTTGAAGCCCGTCCTTATGCTCCAATTGATGCATTAGAACTAGTTAAGGTAACTGCAACTGCTAAGTTTCCTGAATCCGTAGAAGCGCATGTCAGACTAGGCATCGATCCTAAGTACGCCGATCAACAGTTGCGGACAACGGTGACTTTACCCAAGGGTACAGGTCAAACAATTCGTGTAGCAGTTATTGCCCGTGGTGAGAAAGTTGCTGAAGCAACCGCCGCAGGTGCAGATATCGCTGGTTCTGAGGAGCTAATCGATGAAATCAGCAAGGGAAGAATGGATTTTGATTTGCTAATTGCAACCCCTGACATGATGCCTCAAGTGGCTAAGCTCGGTAAACTGCTCGGTCCAAGAGGATTGATGCCATCACCTAAAGGTGGTACGGTAACTACTGATTTGGGCGGTGCAATTAATGAGTTCAAAGCTGGTAAACTAGAGTTCCGTGCTGATCGTACTGGAATTGTTCACATTCAGTTTGGTAAAGCTGCTTTCCCTGCTGAAGACCTGCTAACTAACCTCAAAGCTTTGCAAGAAACGATTGATCGTAATCGTCCTTCTGGCGCAAAGGGTCGATACTGGAGATCGCTCTATGTATCCGCAACAATGGGCCCAGCGATCGAAGTTGATGTTGCCGCATTGCGCGACCTCAAGCTTGCAGAAGCATAAATAAAGCCTTTCTAAAGTCATTATCCTTGAGATTTCCTAGCCCTGAGCATTGAGAGTCTCAAGGAATCATTAAAAGCCAAGTCTATATAGTTGTAATAAGCCTAGAAAGAAATTTCGACAACTGAATATCTCCATAGACAGCAGGTGCTAATTGCTTAATTTCCTGCCGAGGTGCTTTAAAAAAGATTCTTGAGAGAATACTTTTTTTGCCTCGGTCTGCGAAAAGACGAGGCTTTTTTAGTGACTTTTAAAGATACATACAGCCAATTTGATAGCGAGTTACATCGTTAAGAAAATAGGTTCTAAACACAAGGAGGTGAAAACCATATGGGTAAGACCCTAGATCAAAAGAAATCTTTAGTCGGCGAAATGACCAAAGAGTTTGAAGGAACTCAGATGGTCATGGTAATCGACTACTCAGCTTTGTCAGTAGCTGATATTACCAAGCTTCGACGCTCACTGCGTCCTACGGGAACAGTGTGCAGAACTACCAAAAATACTTTGCTCAAGCAAGCAATCTCTGATGTGCCCGAATGGAAGCCTCTTGAAGGCTTTTTGTCTGGACCTTCAGCATGTTTATTTGTCAAAGATGATATTGGCGGTGCTGTTAAAGCCTACCAAGCTTTCCAAAAGGAATCTAAGAAAACCGAACTTCGTGGCGGGGTCTTAGAAGGTTGCGCTTTGACTGCAAAAGACTTGCAAGCGATCGCCGACCTACCTTCTAAGGAAGTACTCATCGCGCAAGTTGCTGGCGCAATCAATGCGGTTACCGCCAAGATCGCGATCGGCATCAAAGAGGTTCCACAATCTCTCGGCAGAGCTATCAAAGCTGTTTCCGAAAAAGAAGCTGCTTAGATCGCCATTGGCTATTAGCGTCTAGCTATTAGCCCAATCTTCATAAAAGTTAAAGGCTAATAGTTAATAGCTAACAGCCCCAAGCAATCCCACCTCAAACTTAAACTGATAACTAAAGAGAAAAACTATGTCTGCAAAAATCGACAGCATTATTGAAGAACTAAAGTCTTTGAGCCTTCTTGAAGCTTCTGAATTGGTCAAAGCGATCGAAGAAACCTTTGGCGTTTCGGCTGCTGCTCCTGTTGGTAGCATGATGATGGCTGCTCCTGGTGCTGGCGCTGCTGCTGCTGAAGAAGTTGAAGAAAAGACTTCTTTTGACTTGGTACTTGACGAAGTTCCTGCTGATAAGAAGATCGCTGTTCTTAAGATCGTTCGCGAAATCACTGGCTTAGGCTTGAAAGACGCTAAGGATATGGTTGAGTCTGCTCCTAAGACCATCAAAGAAGGTATGCCTAAGGCTGATGCTGAAGCTGCTAAGAAGCAAATTGAAGAAGCTGGTGGTAAGGTTTCCATCAAGTAATTGTTGGCAACAATTAGTTTGCTAATATCCTGATTGACAGAGTATTGCAAAACAATCATAAAGGCACGCTATGCGTGCCTTTATGATTATTAAAGAGCAATTGTGCGGAACTAGACCTTCTCACTATGAAACCAATTTTGGTATTCCCATCACCTTTGGCGCGGAGGAATACCAATGAAAGCTCGCTAACGGCTGGCTTTCAAAAAACCAATTTTTATAATTAGAAGGTCTGGTTTGGCGAAATTGTTGATTATTAGGTATTTTTATGAACGATCCTTTATCAGAATTATTTGCGGTGATTGTCGATCGCCGCGAGCATCCACAAGAAAGTTCTTATACCTGTAAGTTGTTTGCAGGCGGTGACAATAAAATTTTAAAAAAGATTGGTGAAGAATCTGCCGAAGTGGTTATGGCTTGTAAAGATGACGATCCCGATGCGATCGCCTCAGAAGTGGCGGATTTGTTTTATCACACCCTAGTAGCGATCGCTCATCATCAAGTCGATCTGCAATTGGTATATGACAAGCTCGCTCAACGGCGCTAAAAGTCAAAAACTTAAGATTGTGTTTGGCTAAAATTTAGTGGCGAAGCTTTGCCGCGCCACTAAATTTTGGTTCTTGATTTTATTGCGCATCCTTAACCTTAAGTTTTTAGTACGCAATACTTAATTAATGCAGTAAGATTACCTATGAATTGATCAAAGGGTAGATTGCTGTGGCATCGAATAGTGTAGAGCGTTCTCAGTCTCTGACAAGCAGTATTTTAAAAGGCACTCTCAAAGCTGTTGGTGGCACATTGCTGGGCATCATCATGATTGGTGGCGCGGGAGTAGCGGGCGCACTTGTAGGCTTAGCTCTCAGCTTTCGCGATTTGCCTGATGTACGTGTCCTTAAAGGCTATGTGCCAGTCGAAACCACTTACATTTACGATATCAATGGTGGGTTGATAGCACGATTGCATGGGGATGTTAATCGCGAAGTTGTTACCCTAGATCGCATTTCACCACATCTCAAGCGATCAGTTCTGGCGATGGAAGATGCTTACTTCTATACGCACAAGGGTATTGATCCCAGCGGTATTGGGCGAGCAATTTTAGCCAACTTTAATGCAGGCGGAACTGTTGAGGGTGGCTCAACACTGACACAACAACTAGTTAAAAATTTATTTCTCTCTAATGAGCGCAGTCTCAATCGCAAAGTAGCCGAAGCGGTTTTAGCTATGCGAGTTGAGCAGGTATTTACTAAGGAGCAAATTCTTGAAATGTATCTGAATCAAGTGTTTTGGGGTAAAAACACGAATGGTGCTGAAACTGCTTCTCAAAATTATTTCGGTAAATCTGCCGCAGATTTGACCCTCGGTGAGGCTGCAATTTTGGCGGGTACGATTCAAGCCCCTTCGGTATTTAACCCTGTTGATAACTATGCTGAGTCAAAAAAACGTCAGGGACTCGTACTTGATCGACTCTTAGAGCTTGGCTGGGCAACTGAGGCTGAAGTCAAAGCCGCAAAAGCACAAAAAATCACAATTCGTAAACAGGGGATCTCCTACGAAGCAAGTCGCGTACCCTATGTATCACAGGCAGTTACTGCTGAGCTAGAAGAAAAATTTGGTCGTGATGTTGTTCTCCAAGGTGGTTTAAGGGTTCAGACAACAATCGATCTGAAGTTACAGCGTATTGCCGAAGAGGTGGCTGCTGAAGGCCATAAGGACTTAGTTGATCGCGGAGCATATGCCGACCAATTAGCTTTGGTTGCCGTTGACCCACGAACTGGATTTGTGAAGGCGCTAGTAGGCGGGGTTGGAGACTTTGACAAAAATCAGTTTAATCGTGCGGTTCTGGCTAGACGACAGTTAGGTTCTTCGTTTAAACCTTTTGTGTATTATCTTGCTTTTGCATCGGGTAACTATACTCCTGACTCAACGATTGATGACAGTCCTATGTCGATTCCTGATGGTGATGAGCCTTATGTACCGCGTAACTATGACAATAAATTTTCAGGGGCGATGAGCATTCGTCAGGCGGTCGCAGTTTCTCGAAATATTCCTGCACTTAGATTAGGGCTAGAGTTTGGGAATGAAAATGTAGTGGCTCTTTGTCGAAAATTGGGAATCAATAGTCCAATTTTGCCCGTTGTGTCTTTGCCACTTGGGTCAGCCGATGTTACACCAATGGAAGTTGCTGGAGCCTATGCGGTATTTGCCAGCGGTGGTTATAAATCAAAAACGACGTTAATTGCCCGTGTAACCGATCGCAATGGTAATTTGGTGCTAGACAATACGCCCAAGCCTGAGTTAATTCTTGATCCTGTTGCGGTTTCTTATTTGACCGATGCTATGCGTTCGGTTGTTACTAATGGCACAGCCACAGAAGCACAAATGAGTGACGGACGACCTGTTGCAGGTAAGACAGGTACGACTTCAGATTTTCGAGATGCTTGGTTTGTAGGCTATGTTCCCCAGCTATCGGTAGCCATTTGGATTGGTAATGATGATTATTCGCCGATGGCAAATGGGGTGACTGGTGGTGTTTTTGTAGTGCCGATTTGGCGTAAGTTTATGGAAAGGGCGTTAGCTGGACAGCCAATTGAGCAGTTCCCCGTACCAAGTGAAATTCAAGAGAAAGAAACTACTAAAAAGAAAAATTAGCAAAAAGCATTGCATTGCAATGCTTTTTGCTAATTCATAGGAAATTATGTGGCAGCAAATTTTATTTATTTTGCAATTATTTGTTTATTCAGCGATCGCGTCGGCGGTAATTAAGTATGTTGCACCCTCTTTGAGCTTTCTGGCGAATAATTTAACAGTGGATGTGATGAATGCGATCGCTATATCTGTAATTACCTTACCCGTTGGTCTATTCGCCTTTGTTTTGTGGCTGAAGCGCTGATTAACTGTAATTCCACCCAAATGTTAGAGGCATAGCTTTGCGCTGCCTCTAATGCCCTAGTCAAGCTTTGCAAAATTCTTGGTCATGACAAAGCAATTACGTCCATCAGGCAAGACATCATATCTGATCTCATCAGCAACTGTTTTGGCAATTATTAAACCTCGACCACCTGTAGGAATATCGTCAATACTTTCAAAATTTTTGTTCTTTTGTGATTCTACAGTGGCTCTTTCAATTTCTGCTTGCAGATCAAATGGTTCACCAAAGTCCCAAATCTTCAGCTCTAAAAAATATTCAGTCTTATCGATCCCAATCTCAATATCGATTGGTGTGTCTTCAGCCATACCCTCATGGGCATAGGATACTACATTGGTAAATACTTCAACTAAGACAAGATTGCACTGCATCCAAGTTGGCTTTGGCAATAAATTTTGAAACTGCCGAAACCACTCTTGCAATTTAGCAAGGGCATAAATATCACTGTTAAACTGAATATGGTAATGCTCTAACACTGATAAATTATCTGACTTTCTTGGAATTTAGTATTTTTAGATTTAAGTTCAACTACTGACGGTTGTACCAACGCATTAACACACCCGCAAGTTTTTCGGAGTCATGACATACGGTGCCATTGTCTTTCTCTCGCATGATGTTAGCCATTAAAATAGGGCAACCCATAGCAGAAAGGCTATCACGATCTATATATGTAAAATGCGACCCAGAGGCAGCATAGTGTTGTAGCGATCGCTCTGAAGGTGGATGCTTTTGAGCTAAAACCACATCAAACAATCGCACACCTGCAATCTCGTCTAAAACTCGCACATAATCAGATACAGCATAGCCGTCAGTTTCACCTACCTGACTCATGATATTACAAAGATAGATCGATGGCACATTGCGATCAATCAATGCTTGCAGTATTTCAGGTACGAGCAAGTTAGGAATGATACTGGTATACAAGCTTCCAGGTCCAATGACAATCAGATCGGCTTCATTGATATCCTCAATTACTTGGGGCAACGCCTTAGGATTATCTGGCTTGCAGCCAATATGCTTAATTTTACCTTTGGCTTCAGGGATATTTGATTCTCCTTCAACATATCGTCCATCTTCAAATTCGGCCCATAGCACCATATGATCAAGAGTTGCTGGCAATACGCGCCCCCTTACAGCTAATACCTGTGAGCTAGCCGCGATCGCCTTTTCAAGATCGCCTGTAACCTCACTCATGGCGGTGAGAAATAAATTACCGAAGCTATGACCAGTTAATCCTTCTCCTGTTTGAAAACGATATTGAAATAATTCTGTAACTAGTTTTTCCTCATCAGCGAGGGCAGCGAGACAGTTACGAATATCGCCTGGGGGTAAAACTCCATACTCACGGCGCAAACGTCCAGATGAGCCACCATCATCGGCAACGGTGACGATCGCCGTAATGTTAGCGCTATACTGCTTCAGCCCACGCAACAAATTTGATAAACCTGTACCACCACCTACAGTGACAATTTTCGGCCCACGGTTGAGCTTGCGATGGGAAACTAGCAGTTCTAATAGTTCTTTGTCTTGATTGGGCATCAAAACTTTGGTAATCGAGCCAAGAGCACGTTTTTGTCCAAGCCACAATAGCCCTAGTCCGATGAAAAGTGCGAGGGGACCACTCATGTTGCGGGGCAAGATCGAGACCAAGATCTCGATCGCATTACCAATCAAGCGTGACAGAAATAAGATCGGTGTTAGTCTCGCGGAAATGGCAATCCCTAAGACGATTAACACAATACCGATGATGCTAACTAGTAGCCATCGCTTCACAAATAATCCTGGTAAAAACCACTGAATCCATCTCAGCCACTTGCTTCTCTTCATGGCTGGACGATATCGACTTGCTGGTGGCTTTTTTGAGGGCTTCATTTAGCATCCTGAAATATGTACCAGCACTTCGCGGGTATGCCCCAAATTGCGATGTTCCCAAACAAAGATTCCTTGCCAAGTGCCGAGGGCAAGTTTACCATTTGCGATCGGGATCGTTTCTGAGGTTTTGGTAAGAGTGCTGCGAATATGTGATGGCATATCATCAACACCTTCGGAAATATGGCGATACTTGCTGGCATCTTCAGGAATCAGTTTTGTAAAAAATGTTTCTAGATCTGCCAGCACGTCGGGATCAGCATTTTCCTGAATGATCAGACTAGCGGATGTGTGACGTAAAAACACGTTGCATAATCCCATCTTTATCCCTGATTGAGCTAAAACTGCATCCACTTGACGGGTGATATTATGTAGCTTTTTGCCATTGGTACGCAAAGCGATCGTTTGCTGCACCATAGTTTGGACTGTATTTGTGTTCATTGAGTATCGAGAAAAGCGCTGACTAAGGATAATGCTACCACTGGTGCTGTGATGGCGGATAAAACCCGATCGCCTAAGGATACAGGGATAAATCCTGATGCGATCGCTATTTCTTCTTCTCTAGTAGTCCAACCGCCCTCACAACCTGTAGTAACGATGATCTCAGAAGTTTCTTCCCCATTCGATTTTTGCAGACTAGTTAGTAAATGTGGGGCATTAGGGCTAGTTACGCATATATATTTACAAGCTGGTAATGTTGAGTTTGCTAGAGCGTCTAGCCACGAAGTTAATGTCTGAGGAATATTAATTTCAGGTACATAATTACGCATTGATAGTTCGGCAGATTCCTCGGCGATGCGTTGCCAGCGATCGCGTTTTTGGTTGCCAATATCGGTACCTGATTTGATAATTGTGCGATCGCTAAATAACGGCACAATTTGACGTACTCCTAACTCCGTAGTTTGACGAATTACCGACTCGATGTTGCTGCCTTTAGGCATGGCAATACCAAGAGTAAGCGAGGTTGATAATTCAGAATTGTTTTCTAATTTGGCAATGACTTCCGCGATATCAAGATCACTGGATAGCTTGGCTAACCACCATCCACCTTGGCGATCAAGGACGATAAATTCGGATTCAGTTTCTAATCGCAATACATTGCATAGGTAATGTCTTTGCTCTGTGGTAAGGGCGATCGGGCTACTGATTTGCAAAGAAGGGACTTGGTATGCTTGTAACGTTACTCGTTGCAGCCTACGTTTTTTGATCACAGTTTGGATGAATTATTGGGATTAAACGAATTTATCAGCAATCCTCGCTATGAAACTGATTTTACAGCGAAGCAAGTTTTGCTTAGGACATAAATCCCCATAAGTGGGGAGCGTCGCTTCGCGACGCTCCTCACTTACCCCAACACACAAAATGGCTACGTTTTGGTATTACTGGAGGATAATTCGCGATAAACTTTAATCTAAAAGAAATTTTAAAAGGCTTATGCACGGCAAATCTACATTGCATCCCCCCATACGCTTTGGAACTGACGGTTGGAGAGGCATCATTGCCGATGATTTTACCTTTGATCGCTTAGCCGTAGCTGCCCCGATCGCTGCTCATATTCTCCGTGAGACCTTTGGCGATTCAGGTAGTAACACAATTATAGTGGGATATGATCGCCGCTTCATGTCTGATGCTTTTGCCAGACGTACTGCTGAAAGCGTAGCCGCGATCGGGTTTGATGTTTTACTTGCCGATGGATTTGCCCCGACACCTGCATTTAGCTGGGCAGCATATGACCGCAAAGCTTTGGGAGCTTTGGTAATTACGGCTAGTCATAACCCTGCTAACTATTCGGGTTTAAAAATAAAAGGTGCATTTGGTGGCTCCGTATCGCCAGATGTGACCGCAAAAGTTGAAGAGATTTTAGAGCGAGGTGATTTTGTCTACGAAAGTCATCATCTTGACAAAAGAGTAGGCAAAATCGAAACTTTTGATGCATGGGCAAGTTATTGCCAAGCTTTGCGGAGCAAAGTAAATATTGAAGAGATCAAGGAAGCGATCGCGACAGGAAAGTTGACCGTATTCGCCGACGTAATGCATGGAGCCGCCGCAGGTGGTTTAGCAAAAGTTTTAGAATTGCCATCTACAACCCAAGCCAATTTAATTGAAATTAATGGTGATAGCGATCCCCTTTTTGGTGGAGGTGCGCCTGAGCCTTTGCCAAGATATATTGCTGAACTCTTCCGACAAGTCAAAACCTATCACCATGATCATCCAGACCAGACTTTAGTTGGTTTTGTTTTTGATGGAGATGCCGATCGCATTGCGGCTGTGGATAGTGAAGGTAATTTCCTAAGTTCTCAAATCTTGATTCCGATCTTGTTAGAGCATCTCGCGAAGCACCGTGGATTTCAAGGAGAATTGATTAAGACTATTAGTGGTTCTGATCTAATGCCTAAAGTAGCGGCTCTCTTTAACTTACCCGTTTATGAGACTCCTGTTGGCTACAAATATATTGCTGAAAGAATGCTTTCAGGAATTCCTTGTTTATTGGGAGGAGAAGAGTCGGGTGGTATCGGCTATGGTAATCACATCCCTGAACGAGATGCTCTATTGTCAGCGTTATATGTGTTAGAGGCGATCGCTGAATCTGAAAAAGATTTGAGCATTCTTTACAGCGATCTCCAAAAGCAAACTAATTTTGTCTCTCATTACGATCGCATTGACAAGAAGCTCTCAGGTATGGCGGCGCGTGAGAAATTGGTAGCTACACTACAACAATTTTCATTGACTGAAATTGCTGGGCGTAAGGTAATTGAGGCTAAAGCTCCTGATGGCTTTAAGTTCCGTTTGGTAGATGGAAGTTGGCTTCTAATTCGATTTAGTGGAACGGAACCATTGCTAAGGCTCTATTGCGAAGCTTCTACACCTGAACTTGTGCATAAAACTCTCAATTGGATATCTAATTGGGCTGAGCAATTCAATTAATGTGAATTCGGTATAGCATTTGCGCCGCGCGAAGCGCGGCACAAATGGCGCAAAACGGTAAAAATCGCTCTGCGATTTTTACCGTTTTGCGCGTTCGTCGAATTGAGGTTAACGCTTAGACTTTAGGAGCTTTAAGTCGAAGTAGTTCTACTTCTTCAGAGGTTAATGACCAACCTAAAGCACCAGCATTTTGTTTAGCTTGACTAGCATTCTTGGCTCCAGGGATGGGAATAATGTTTCCTTGAGCAACTAGCCAATTTAAAGAGACCTGAGCCAATGTTTTATCATATTTTGCAGATAGATCTTTGAGCGTTGAGAACAAAGGCTCTAGCTTTTGTAAGCCCTTAGGACTAAAGCGAGGATCAATGCGCCGCGCACCTTGAAGAGTCTTGACAGACTCAGGGGTGTATTTCCCCGTCAATAAACCTTGAGCAAGAGGACTATAGGCAAGAATCGTCACTCCCAATTGTCTCGCCTTTTCGAGAGTTCCATTCTGCTCAATTTGTCTAGTTAATAAAGAATAAGGAACCTGATTTACCGCTAGCGGAATACCCTTTTCAGCAAGATATTGATGAGCTAGAGCCATTTGAGATGCAGAATAATTGCTGACTCCCACCGATTGAATCCGTCCTTTTTTCACTTCCTCGGCAAGAACTTCCATAAAATCCTTGGTCTTGAGTAAAAATTCTAACGGCCAGTGAATTTGATAGAGACTAATTTGCTTTGTTTGGAGACGATCTAGACTAGCCGTTAGAGCTTCAACGATCGCCAATCTCTGCCAACGCCAGGGTAATGGGAAATACTTAGTAGCAATCTGTACTGGTTGAGAAGTTTGCTTGCAAAACTGACCAATTAAGCGTTCTGACTCACCCAATCCATAGACTTCGGCAGTATCAAAAAATGTGATGCCTGCATCAACAGAAGCTTGAAACGCTTCTGCTACATCTTTTGGCCCAAAACCCTTGCCGTAAGCCCAAAATAGGGTGTCACCCCATGCCCATGTTCCTACGCCTAGTGCGGTTACAGTTGGACCATCTGTGCCAAGCTTGATAGTTTGCATATATCCTTGGTAAAGCTTTCTAAATAATTATAACAATCATTCCCAAGAGGATGGCGAAGCGAAGCGTTGCCATCCTCTTGAATTTTTTTAGATAATTTGCATCCTGCCCTAATTTGAAATCAGTTTAGCAAACCATTTTTCTAAGCGATCGCCCCATACTTCTAGAGAATATTCCGCTTCAAGCTGTTGGCGACAGGTAACGCGATCGATCTGGTCCAGTTTAGAAATTGCTTCAATCAAACCAGACACATTTCCCATTTCCACAAGAAATCCTGTTTTGCTATGCCGAACGATCTCAGTAAGTCCTCCAGAACGATAGGATATCACAGGCACACCACAGGCAAACGCCTCGATCGCCGCATTCCCGAACGCTTCAACCCAACGGGGAGTCATTAATAAAGCACTACATTGTCCTAGTTTTTGTTGCAAACCATCAGTAGATAAAAATCCTTCATAATGAAGTTCAGCTTTAGGAAAAGATGCTTGAATATCCAGCCAATAGTTCTGATCTTGAATTAACCCGAAAATATGCAAAGGGAGTCCGCTTGCCTGTGCAGCCTCGACAGCATCCTCTAATCCCTTTTCGGGAGAAATACGTCCGACCCATGCAAGGCTTGGTATATCTGGCTTAGCGATAAAGTTATATTGCGTTACATCAATCCCCTTACCCATAATCATCAGGCGATCTCCATGACTAAATGTATCTGCACAGGCGCGAGTATTCACCGCGATCGCATCAGGGCAAAGTGCAGAGATTTTCGATACCATCGCATCCATTACGGGCGAAAGCGAAGACATACTGATCCAGTGAGCGATCGGGCGGTGAAAAAAGGGTGTGAGGTACAGAGGTAGCCAATCATAGGCAAAGTTAAATAACAAGTCAAACTGATCCTGTGATTCCCTCGCATAGCTCCACATATTTTCAAGAACCGAGTTTTGAGGAAGAACAACCATATCAGCGCCTACTTGAGTTTGGGCTGAAGTTTGGATAGCTCCTGCTATTTGAGTCAGTTTAGTGACATTGGTAACGGAACCTTCAGGCGCGACGATTTCTACTTCATGTCCTTTAGCAATTAGGGCTTTAGCTGCATTTTGCAAAGTCAATTCCACGCCTCCACCAACTCCCGAT
>JBJTVM010000390.1:0-1806 GCA_046081205.1 Pseudanabaena sp.
TTATGGGTTTTATACCAAAGCACAAAATGGCGTTGCCATTTTGTGCTTTCAAAACCCTTACAGGGTTTGGTTTTAATTCACAGAAGTGTTGCCACACTTTTGTGAATTGCTAGATTTAATTTAACTTGAGTTCGATATCGCGATTTGCTGCTTGCTTCGCAAGCAGCAAATCGCCAAAAACAGTAAGAATTGCCTAGCGGTTCTTACCATTTTTGGCGTTCGTCGAACTGACATTAATTTAAAGTATTTTTAGGTTTTAAATTTTAATCTCTTTTTTTTATAATGTGTATCCGAATAAATAAAGAATAAAAAAGAAATTAATGAAATAATAATAACAAACGGTAGAACTATAATTTTTGAACAATATTTCTGAAAGAATATTCGCAAAGATTCAAGTGATAAGTATAATTACTCAAGAAAAAAAAGAACGCACTTATTAAGTATAAAGAAAAGTTTAAGTGATCCCCAATATGGCAAAACTTCTAGCACAATAGTTTTATTCAAACGGAGCCAGCTTATATATAGGCTCTGAATTTAAATACCAAATTAATAAAACACCAAAAAATCAGTGATCTAGTAAGGCAAATGGTAATTTTTACCTAGCCAAACTGGGTCACTGATTTTTTATAGTCTCTATAATTTTATTTCGTTATTATTTTGAAGGGGATCGTTGTAATACTCATTGAAAGGGCATAACAGGAAATTGCATGTTACTCTCTATCGACAAATCCTCAATTAGTATCACGTTGTAACTAAGTATTTAGACTCAAGCAAAATTGCTAGAGCAGATTATAAAGAAAATGTTAAGCGATCCCAGTTTTGGATACCTATCTTAGAGAATAGGATTGTTCAAACGGAATCGGCTAATTTAAAGATTCTGATTTTTAAAACCAATTTAATACCAATTCACATAAATAGATGGTTTGCTATGATTAAGTAAGATTACTTAATTGCAGCAAGCCATTTATTTTATTCAAGACTTTTTGCTTGTTGGATCTTAGGAAAAGATCGTCTGCTAATTACCAACTAATTTTTCGTTTAATTATCTGATTCAAGTCTTTTAAACTGGGTAAGTAGGTATAGTCACTTCGTGGAAAGATTTAATATCCGTAGCGTTATTGAAGGTTATACCCAAGGCTACTTTTTGATGTCAGAGGGTGATGGTGAGCCAATTGAGTGGTATTACACGAACAGTCGCACCCTAATCCCACTCGACCAGCGCTTTCGATATCCCAAGTCTTTACAGCGTGTCCTCAACCAAAATCGCTTTGAAGTTAGGATCGATACTGCCTTTGAACAAGTGGTTGAAGGCTGCGCCGATCGCGAAACCACATGGATCTCTAAAGAACTGCGATCGCTCTATAGCAATTTACATGTAGCAGGATGGGCGCATAGTTTTGAGACATGGCAAGGCGATCAACTAGCAGGTGGAATTTTAGGAATTGCTATCAGAGGCGTATTTATTGGCGAGTCGATGTTTTTTAAGATCCCTGATGGCTCTAAAGTCGCGATGGTAAAGTTAGTAGAGCATTTGCGATCGCAAGGGTATGTTGTATTTGACGCTCAATTAATGAACCCACATTTGGAGAGATTTGGGGCGTTTGAGGTTGATGATGATAGCTACCAAGCTTTGCTAAAGCAAGCACTGGCTAAATTCTGTGACTTCATCCCAATTTCTGTTTAATACCAAAGCACAAAATGGCGTAGCCATTTTGTGCTTTGGTATTAAACAGAAATTGGGATGAAGTCACAGAATTTAGCCAGTGCTTGCTTTAGCAAAGCTTGGTAGCTATCATCATCAACCTC
>JBJTVM010000391.1:0-3361 GCA_046081205.1 Pseudanabaena sp.
CGCTAATCTTTGCAGTTGGAACTCGATCGCTTTGTCATATTTGCCAAGGAAATTGTAAGCGATTCCCAGATTTCCCAGTGCTGCTCCCTCTCCCTGTCGGTCTTTGATTTCCCGATAGATAGTTAATGCTTGCTGCCATGACTGAAAGGCGGCTTCAAACTGGCTAATTTGAAATTGCTGCCTTCCTTGATTAAACAGCCGATCTGCCTCTGCTTGGCGGTCTTGGGTTGTTTGCGCCTGAGCCACCATCATAGCCACGTCAGGCAGCGACACCACACCCACGATTCCAGTCAGAGCAAACACCAACGCATAAAATCGTAAAGCCATAGGTCAAGGAAAAAACAGAAAGGAAAAAGGAAAAAGTGGGCGAGGTTTAGGGATGATAACCACAGTCCCAAGCTCTATAAGATTAATGTATCACTAAATTTTCTTGTATCCCATCCCCACTCCATTTTTTTAAGCATTTATCAATCAATTTTGCCCACCACACCCAACGCAAAGGCAGGTTTTGTTAAATCCTGCCTTCAGCACAATGTCACCTAATAAACCTGCCCTACAATTTTTTCTTTAAATAGTAGAGGCAATTCATGAATTGCCTCTACTATTTGGCAAAAAACTGGTTTCTTTTTCTCAGTCAAGGATGGACTTGTGCCAAAATTGCACCGAGGCGATCATAGTCATCCTTTAATAAAATGCTCAGCTTGCGACCTGCTTGCACTAACCAATTGCGATCGCATTTTCTCAGTTGATAGACATTGCGTAATACTGCGGCAATTAACTCATCCACAGGCGCGTTGGTCATTTGGACTAAGGTTCTTAAAAAGTTTAACTCTTCTGTAAAATTCTCAATTTCTGATTCTTCGCAACTATAGACAGCTTGATGGATTTGGGGTGGTTGCGAAGGTAAGTGCTGATAGATATTACCAACAGAACTAAATCCCAGTAGGACAACTTTGATTTCGGAACGGAGCATTGCAAAAATTTGGGGTTGTTGCTTGCGCAACTCTTGTAGGCTCAATCCTAGTGCCACAGCACGGTGAACAGAATCAATTGGTGCAGTCGTCGCATGATAAACCACTCCATAGGCAATTACGTTACTATTTTCATCCTGTTGTGACTTCACCCAACTACCAAAAGCTGGCATCAATGGGAAATCGAGGTTGTCTGGTTCAAGACATTGAGCTAAAAATTCAGTAGTAGAAGTTGCCACAACTTCAGCAAGATGTTGAGGATGACGATCGCGGCTAGATTGAGATAAAGGTAAAAACATGAGCGGATAGCTAGGGGATGGTATTCTGATTATGAAACGATTTCGGTGCTGGCTTAGTTGCAATTCATGGATTTACACGATTTTGACGACATATTTCTAGACGATAAAGAACTGTGTCTACTAAATTAAATCCTTCCCAAAAAAATAGGCTCGGTAAATGACCTCTTGGAGCAGCGATCGCAAAGGTCAAATTTTCATATTTACGCCAGATCTTAGGAGAGAATTCGAGATTTAGCCAACGAGGTTTGCGCCATCCAACGCGATCGGCAAATTTCTCATAGACTTTAGCAAATTCCCAATAGTTACTTTCTTCGTAAATTAATCTACCGCCAAGACTTTGCCAAATCTGCTGTTGAGTACTCCAGCCAAAGCGATTATTACTTGCGTGCATCCATGCTTGATCGATCGCGATCCAGATATCACAGGAGATCTGCTCAATATCCTTGGGTGTTAGTTGAGCAATTCTATTTTTATGGACAAGTGCCAAAATAATTTCGTTAGTGAGCCGATCTCCCTCTTGCCATTGCCCTAGATTTAGCGTTTCTATTAATTCTTCTAATTGGAGACTATTGCCTTGAGGAAGATAACTAACTTCTAAACTGCCTAAACTAATACCTGCATTGATACTTGAACCAATTGCTAAAGATTGCAGATCATGTAAAACCTCATTAGCTGAACGATAACGATTGGCGATCGCTCTTTCTAATAGATGATCGAGAATCATGGCTAAATGGCTGGAAATAGGAGTTTGTAGATTTTCTCGCCAAATCCAGCGATCGCAAGAGTCGTCATACAAATCAAAGGGTGAAATCCCTGTCAACAAATGAATGCAAGTCACACCTAAACTATAAAGATCGCTTTGAGGGACAGCCTTTCCTCTTGCTTGCTCGGGGGCAATATATTCGGCACTACCGATTAATGTGCCTGTGCGATTGACTGCATTACTTGCAATAGCCTTAGCTGCTCCAAAATCGATTAATACTAAATTGCTTTGAGGAGAATTGGTGATTGGTGATTGGGAATTTTTCCTTTTTCCTTTTTCCTTTTTTCTAATAATGTTGTCTGGCTTAAGATCGCGATGAATAACTTGGTGATCATGGATGAATTGAAGAACGGGCAGAATATCTTGTAGTAGTTGATAAATCTTGGCTTCGCTAAATATCCCCTGACTCTGTAACTCATTGTAGAGATTTTCGCCTTCGATGAGTTCTTGGACTAAGTATAAGCATCCATCTTCTTCAAAATAGGCAATTAATTCAGGGATTTGGGGATGCGATCCTAGGATTTTTAGTTGAGTAGCTTCACTTTCAAAGAGAGCGATCGCCTTTTTCATTAATTCAGGTTCTCGAAATTGCGGCAGAAATTGCTTTATCGCACAGGGTTGTCCAAGTCTTCCTAAATCCTTGCCCCGAAAAGTGCGCCCCATGCCGCCCTGTCCAATTAAGGCGATCGCCTCATATAGCCCTTTGAGCCGCAAATTTTTGCCGCAATTTATGCAAAATCTCCCGCCTTCGGGATTATTTGGCTGTTGGCAGTTGGGGTTGAGGCAATAGGGCATATTTCTGACGATAGATTTACATTCATTTACATAAAATGTAAATTTTAATTAATAAATATTAAACTTTTGCAGGAAAGTAATTAGTCATGGTAGTCACACCAACCAAGAGTTCATCAAACGATAGCGATACTTCCAAGTCCGCTAACAAAAGCATTAATCTTAATGTAAATCCTACAGGGGCAGGCGTATTTGGTTTCAGTAACTTTGCTGAGACTTGGAACGGTCGGATGGCGATGATTGGTTTAGTTGCAGGTTTTGCTAATGAAGTCTTGACGGGTAAAGGCATTCTTGCTCAAGTTGGCATTACAGGCGGCATCAGCGTTTTATTTGCCCTCTTTTTTGCAGGTTTTACAGTTGCCACATTGCTTGGCTACTACGCAATTAAAGCAACCAAGGAAGCCGAGTAAAGACGCTTCGATACAGCACGAAGTAACACGATTCAAACAAAAACAAAAAAGGTTAGAAGCAAAGCTTCTAACCTTTTTTAACATCAATTCGACGAACACGAAAAATGGGTATGTCGAATTTTCGTG
>JBJTVM010000392.1:0-2860 GCA_046081205.1 Pseudanabaena sp.
GTGCCTTGTATGACTCTTTTTTGTAGCTATAGATCTAACTACATCCAAAAACTGTAGTAAGTCGAACACAAGGAAAAGTTTTGTCGCCTATAATCAATGATGCCCCACTTTAAACTTTCACTCAAAAATATCTGTTTAGCAATTCTCATTATGAAACCTATTTTGGTGTTTCCAGTGTCGAAAGCGCAGGAAACACCAAAGTAGGTTTTTTGAAAGCCCGCCAATGGCGGGCTTTCAAAAAACCTGTTTTTATAGTGAGAATTGTTGTATCTGCTTAGCATCTATACACAGAGCTAAGTAGAAAGTTATAATCGAAGATCCGCTTTGATGCAATTACATATAGCGTTTCACACTCTAGTGAATTATTGGGTTGCTTCTCCGCCGAAGGCTGTAAACAATCCTTGGTATTTCACTTGATGGAAAATCGCCATAGATGCAAGCTTAGTTCAAATAGTGAATTTTGCTCAAATCCAAAGCCCTATAGCGATTTTCATTTTGCCTACGGGAAAATGAAAACTCAAAACCCTTGCTGAGATTGATTTTTTGTTTTCAAATGAGTGCATACTCATTTGAAAACCGCTATAGCTAAGGTGAGAAGATAAATCTGCAATACTTTTAAGCAGACTCGGTCAATTTAAAGCAAATTTCTATAAGCCAGATACTAGCAGCTTTAAATCTGTTACTAAAAAGCTTAATTTAGAATTAATAATGTTCAAGGTCTGTTTTTGATGCTGTGATAGCTTCATTACCCTCCTAAAGAACCCCATAATTTCAATACACATTTTTTGATAGCAACAATTAATCCGATGGAAGTGAGCCGCGTGAATACAAGTCAGTCTAATCAGTCTGGAACTAATAATCTTGTCCAAGGGCCCTACTGGCTGGTAGAAGAGCGTGATGCCTGTGGGGTAGGATTTATTGCAGACAAAGAAGGTCGTGCTAGCCATAAAATTGTGAGCAATTCCCTAAAAGCTCTGACTTGTATGGAGCATCGTGGCGGCTGTAGCGCCGATCAGGATTCGGGCGATGGCGCAGGTTTGATGACTGCAATTCCTTGGGGTTTGTTACAAAAGGAATTTACAGATTTGACCATCGATCCTGAGCATTCAGCTTTGGGGATGTTTTTCTTGCCACAGGATGATGATCATGCGGCTAAATGTCGCGCCATTACTGAGAGAATTGCCGCAGAAGAAGGCTTAAATCTCCTACGATGGCGACTTGTACCTGTAAATCCAGAGGTATTGGGTGTACAGGCTAGGGAAAATCAGCCCCAAATAGAACAAGCGATTTTCGTAGCTGATGCCGATCATCAGCACCTCGATCAAATTGAAAGAGCAATTTACATTACCCGTCGGCGCATTAAACTTGAGGTCAAAAAGCTAGCTCCTGATCTGCCTAGCGACTTTTATGTGCCATCTCTGTCTAACGTGACTGTAATTTATAAGGGGATGGTGCGCTCGGCCGTATTGGATGCATTTTATGCAGATTTGCAAAATCCCGACTATGTGTCGGCTTATGCGATCTATCACCGACGTTTTAGCACTAATACCTTACCAAAATGGCCCCTTGCTCAACCGATGCGATTTCTTGGTCACAATGGTGAAATTAATACTTTGCAGGGAAATACCAATTGGTTCCTTGCCCGTCAAGAAGATCTCGCCCATCCTAATTGGGTAGATGCAAAGGGCGATCGCCTCAAGGACTTGCTACCAATTCTGAAGCCAAATGAGAGCGATTCGGCAACACTTGATCACGTTTTTGAATTGCTAATCGAGACTGGGCATAGTCCTCTTGAGGCAATGATGATCCTTGTGCCAGAAGCCTATGAGAATCAGCCAGATTTAAGCGATCGCCAAGCAATTGTTGATTTCTACGAATATTACAGTGGCTTACAAGAGGCTTGGGATGGTCCCGCGCTACTAGCCTTCAGTGATGGCAAAATCATCGGTGCGGCTCTGGATCGCAATGGTTTACGGCCTGCTCGTTACATGACTACTAACGATGGCATGGTGATCGTTAGCTCAGAAGCTGGGACTGTAGATATTCCTGAAACAGATATCATCGAAAAAGGTCGCCTTGGGCCTGGGCAGACGATCGCTGTAGATTTGCAAACCCATGAGATTCTCCACAACTGGGAAATTAAAGAGCGAGTCGCGAAGGCTCATCCCTATGGTGAATGGATTAAACAATATCGTCAGAATCTAGAAGTCAAACCCTTTGCAGAAGCACCAACCCTCAATGAGCAGAAAGTTCTCACCTATCAAACCGCCTTTGGCTACACCCTCGAAGATGTGGAAATGGTGATCGAAGCGATGGCTCAAGATGGAAAAGAGCCAGTCTTCTGCATGGGCGATGATGCGCCCCTGGCATTTTTGTCGCAGCGTCCGCACCTGCTCTATGACTACTTCAAGCAGCGCTTTGCACAGGTCACAAATCCACCAATCGATCCTCTCCGTGAGGGAACGGTGATGTCTTTATCGATGTTTTTAGGAGAAAGAGCGAATTTACTCCTTGCTACTCCTGAAGCGGCTAATCAGATTAAGGTAAAAAGCCCCGTAATCAATGAAGCAGAGCTTGAGGAACTGCAATCATTAGGCTTTGCTTCAGCAAAATTAGATATGCTTTTCCCGATCGCCTCAGGAGCTAATGGACTGAAGGAAGCGATCGCTAAGCTCGGTGATGCTGCTGTTAAGGCGGTTCGCGATGGCGCAAAATTATTGATTTTAAGCGATCGCAGCTTGAGTGCGGAAAGTGCCTATATTCCGCCATTGCTGGCTGTGGGTTCAGTGCATCACCGTCTCTGTGCGGAAGGGCTACGCATGAAGGCTTCGATCATTGTGGAAACGGCTCAATGCTGGAG
>JBJTVM010000393.1:0-4931 GCA_046081205.1 Pseudanabaena sp.
GTTTTTTGAAAGCCAACCAACGGTTGGCTTTCAAAAAACCGATTTTTATAATGAGAATTGCTGGTAAGGCACTTCACTCCCACAATTCTTGGATAGCAAAGGGTATACTTTAAGCTGATTTAAATTTAAAAAGCTTTCAGGTAAATTAATTTATGATCCGTGCTGTAATCGAGACTGCTAAGGGAACTATGCGTGCTGAGTTGGACGACCAACATGCCCCAATCACGGTCAAAAATTTCGTAGACCTAGCCAAACATGGGTTTTATGATGGGCTAACTTTTCACCGTGTTGAGCCAGGATTTGTAATTCAAGGCGGCGATCCTCTTGGCAATGGTACCGGTGGATCAGGCGATCGCATCAAACTAGAAATCTGGGCTGAAGGTGACAGTGAAGCCACTGTTGGCGGCATCTTAGTTGGTGGCAAAAAGCCAATCATTAAACACAACAAAGCAGGTGTTTTTTCGATGGCGCGTACTAATGACCCCAATAGTGCTACCAGTCAATTTTTTGTCACTCTTGGTGATGCATCATTTTTAGACGGTCAATATGCAGCTTTTGGCTATACCAATGATACTGAAGTTGCTCAAGCAATCCGTCGTGGTGACAAAATCCTTTCAATCAAAATCGAAGAATAAAAAAGCTAGCCTTTCCTGTAAAAAATAAAGGGTGCTTCGCACCCTTTATTTTTTATGTTTTAAGTTTTAAGACGCAACTAAACTCTGGATCACTGATTGTAAATCAGTGAGAATTTGCGAGGAGTTATTACCATTTGACATAGCTCCCAAATCTTGTGCCGCAGCCTCTAACTGTGGGCGTAACGTATCTACAATGTCCTGCACAGGGCGCAAAAGCTGCTCTTGAGAGCTAATTTGTCCTAACAAATCAGCCACTACTCTAACTCGATCTTGTTGTTGAGCCTCAGCTGTACGAATTGATTGCTCCTGTTGCTGATGTTCCTGAGTTTGCTTTGCTAAAACCTCTTGCTGCTGCTGCGTATAGACTCTCACTGTTTCAATTTGGCTTTCCATCTTCCGCAGTTCTTGCTCTTGGCGATTCTTTTGAGCTTCAATTTGTGCTAGCAAAGGTAATAAACTTTGGACAGGACTTTGCTCAACTGTGATTCCTTTACGGCGATCTAGAATAGCTCGTTGTTGATTTAGTACCGACTGCCTCTCTTGCATACCATGTCTCATACCTGAAACACTTTTTTCAAGAAGCTTATATTGTTCTTCAGCAAATTCTTTATTGCTTTCTAGCTCGATTCGAGCAAACTGATCAGATGTTTCTACCTGACTTTGCAAGTCAGCAATTTCGCCTTCTAAGCCAGCTAACTCATCCTCTTGAGCGCTGACATAGTTTACTAGCTTATCAAAATCGGCTTGTAGAGCCTTAATCGTTGACTCTAGCTCCTCAATAGGCATTGATTGCAAACGACTTTCTTCTTCTGGACTAAGTACTTCCATACTACCTGGTCCACCAAACGCCTCGATCGCATTGGCTGTCTGTTCATAGAGATCAATTTGAGCATCAAGTTGTACCCTAGACATCGCCATATTATTTTCTTGCAGCTTGAGAATACCACGTTGAGCCTTAAGCTCTGCTTGGGCATCAGCAAGTGCAGCTTGGGTTTGCTGCCATTGAGCTTTACGGGCATTCAGTTCTTCTGTTGATTTACTCAGAATTCCCTTTTGTTTTTCCGCTTCAATTTTTAGCCCATCTAAATTTTGCCAAAAACCCGTAAGTACCTCTTGGCGCTGGTTGATCAAAGTAATAGCGCTATGAATTCTATCTCTCAGAGAGTCTGGGTTAGTAAAACTTGTCGATAGTTGACTGATTAGAGTTTTAATATGTTCAGCCTGATCAACATTTAGAGATGCGGCTTTAGTTTCAAACTGACCACGCTCTGCTTCAATATTTTTGCGTAATTGATCAATTTCACTACGCTCTTTAGCAAAGTTGGACTCTAACTCCTCAATTTCTTGCTTTCTTGCCTCAAGATGTTCTTGCTCTAGCTCCTTTTGCTCTAATTCCTGCTCACGACGGTGTAATATTTGGGTTTGAAAATTCAGAGACTGTTTCCACTGTTCGACTTCTTCTTCAGCGGATTTATATTTGTCTTGCGATCGCGAAAAAGCCTGCAAGATATTGACAATTTTTTTAGATGCATCTTGGATACTTTGTACTTGGTTACTGCCAGTAACTTCAGCAATTATCATTTGCCCATCTTTAAAATCTTTCGCCTGGCTCGAATCCTGAATTGGTAAAACTTGCTCATTAGTAATTGGCTGCCAAACATTTTCACCCGTATTACGTGCTAGTAGACGGACTGACGAGTTACCACCTAATCCAAAAGCTGCTTGAGTTTTTTGAAGTTCCGCTAAGTACTGCACGCTGAATATACTCCTATTTTGCTGATGCTGACTTTCAGATTGACATGACGAAAGAGCAAAAACCCGTCACAAACAATACAAAATAGCCTAAATCCTAGTCTCAATACTACCTAATTGCACAAACATTTTGGCAGGATATTTTAAGACCAATGGAATTTTTTTGTAAAAGTCTATTGCCTAATGTTTTTGGGGTCAAGCGCATCGCGTAAACTATCGCCCAAAAGATTAAATGATAGCACCGTCAATACGATCGCTATGGCAGGAACCCATACCAGCCAAGGCTGTAGAATTACAACCGAAGCATTTGTAGACAGAGACAGCATATTACCCCATGAGGGGTCAGGGGGCTGAATACCCAGTCCCACAAGACTTAAAACTGCTTCTACAACGATAAATCGGGGGATATCGAGGGTTGCCGAGATAATAATAAATGTAATGGTTTGTGGTAAGACATGGTTGACAATGATCCTGAATGGACTTGCTCCTGATGCGCGAGCTGCCAAAATAAAAGTCTGTTCTTTGATAGATAGTACTTGTCCTCGAATAATTCTTGCTAATCCTGCCCATGATACAAATGAAATGATCGCAATAATTAATGCGAACCTCTCAGTGTTACTGATTTGTGGAGGCAAAATTGCAGCTAATGCTACTAACAAATAAATTGAAGGGACTGACATCAGAACTTCAACGAAACGCATTAAAACTACATCAAGCCAGCCACCAACATAGCCCGAGATTCCACCAATCAGACAGCCTAATGTATAGGAGATGATTGTGCCAATAAAACCAATTAGGAGGCTAATCCTCCCCCCATACAATAAACGGGTCAACTGATCTCTTCCTTGCTCATCAGTTCCAAGTAGATTTAGCTGGGCTGTGCTAGTGGTACTAAATAAATGTCCGTCATGAAAAAGTTGAATTTGAGATGGTTTGGTATAGTCAACCACTAGAGCGCGATCGCCTGTTTCCATGTCAACTTTGCCCTGAGTCGTCGGGTAGACATGAGCGCCGATATACTGACCTTGGTGATCGCGCCAATGAATTTGAGTGGGTGGTAGTAATGCACCATCTTTAGCCTGTTCGTTAACACCATAGGGTGTTACAAAGTTAGCAAATAGAGCCAACCCGTAGAAAATCGTTAAAATTGTAATCCCAATCCAAGCTAAAGGATTGGCTTTGAGTCTCTTCCACCAAGTCATTAGGATCCTTTAAGTGCTTTAAAGAAATTTTTGCGGTAGTTGCCATTCATAGCGAATAGGACTGGCCAAAGCAATGCTAGTCCTATCTGATTACCTGAAAAGTCAGTACGGCGAAAACCTAGCAAAAATTTCACTACCCCAAATACATAGGCAATTAGTAACAAAATTCCAATTAGCTGTGGCATATATCAATTTCCCTTGACTAAATTATCTAATTTAACACCAAAAAGTTACTGCGCTTCTCGCCCAACCCAAACAAGAGATTTTTGAAAAGCGTTACTTTGCAAAGCTTTCCAAAAAAATTTCTTGTGACATCTCTATTTTACCAATCGCAATCAAAAACTCCCGACCATTTTGCCCATAGTTGATCTCCAAATATTATGCCTTTAGTCAGTAGTTCCTGATTTTGCGGTTCTAGATTTCCGATTTTGCCCAAATATGCTGAGGCGATCGCCCCTGACTGAAGAGTGACTTGCAGATGATTGGTTAAGGGATGTTTTCGGGCGCGTTCAGTAACAATCTGCCAACAGTGAGGCGTACTCAGAAAATAGTACAAACTACTAGCGATCGCTTGAGATAAGCCACTATTTAAAATGTGGGAAGTAATTGTACTTGCACCTTGCTCGACAAACTTTTGAGCAAGCTGTAATTGACTTAAGCAATTGTCTTGGTCGGCAGGGTCTCGGCTCAGCAATTTTCTGGTATTGAAGTCATGACAAATCTGGCTAATCAAAGATAGCGGATGCAGATCATCTCGACAGGCTAAAGCGATCGCATAGGCTAACACTAATTCTTGAATATCAGCACTGCTCTGGGATTGTAATGCTAATATCCTCGATCTCACTTTCTGTAGGTCTTGATGCCAATATGCACCAATGACAATGACCACCATAATTAGATCAATTTCGTTGGCTATTTCTAGATTGTTCAAGGAGTCATTAACTACTAATTTAGTCAAAGACTCTAAGCGATCGGCATAATTTGGCGGTGTAGTTAATAAAATGCTTGTCCAAATTGTACGAAATCGAATTTTTAAAGATTTCTGTATTAGCAACATAGACTCCAATATAGCAATCCTAAATTGGTTGTAGGAGTATGCTCCTACAACACTCCAAATCTTACAGCTCATTTAACGTCAATTCGATGAACGTGCAAAATGGTAAAAATCGCTCTGCAATTTTTACCATTTTGCGCCATTTGCACCGCGCGAAGCGCGGCAAAAATGGCTATATAGAATTCACTTTCTTAGGATCGCTAGGAAAAATCAAAGCCTTAAAAGATGATTGGCGGCGCGAAGCGCCGCCAATCATCTTTTAAGGCTTATAGACTTGCATAGGACTTA
>JBJTVM010000394.1:0-25683 GCA_046081205.1 Pseudanabaena sp.
TATAGTTTCACTTCCAGCACGACATGCATATTCCCATTGCGCCTCACTAGGCAACTTAACTGTCTGCCTTGTCATTTGAGATAGCTTCTGGCAAAAGGCAACCGCATTATACCATGAAACCATTTCCACAGGACAATTTGGATCTCCTTGAAAGTTTGATGGATTTTTCCTCATTACCGCCCGATATTGCCCCTGAGTAATCGGGTATTTGCTCATCTTAAAGGCTTTCAGAGTCACTTGATGCTCTGGTTTCTCATCAGCATCACCATTATCATCTCCCATTATAAAACTTCCCGCAGAGATGTCTACCAGTTCCAAATTAATGCCACCACCGCAGTCAATTACATCTGTCCCTACAAAGCTAAAACTATCATCCAGGATAAGATCTGACTCAACCGCGATCGCAGGTATATCAATATCATTCAGATCATCTAGCTTCAAGTCCAAAAAATCACGAATATTGCTCAAACAATCATTAATCGTGATCCCTTTACCAGAGTCAAGCATTTGCGCGTCAAACTCTGCTCCCGATCGCGCATTTCCCATCTGGTCTAGGGCTTCTTGAAGCCGATCTTTTTTCATTTCTCCCGTTGCTAAAAAATCTGCAATTTTTTGTGATTCGCGATCAGACTCAATATTGCGGAATTGCTGAGCTTCTAAAAGATTAGCAATATTTTGAATCTCTCCCATTGCTTTTGAGAGTTCCTGATCTACTGTTGCCACATTAGACAATAAACTTTGAAAACTGCCCATAAATGGCTTCATATATTCCTCAAAGTTAAGAGCAATATCCACAAACTCAGCAGTCTTGGCTTGCAAGTCATTAATCTCTAATTGCAACTCATAGAGATCTTTTTGAGATCTAATTTCGCCAAGAACCTGAGCTAATAACTGCTTCTGAGTATCTTGATCATTCGCAATTCTTTTTAAACTCTCGCTCATTAAGTCAAGCTTTTTCAGCATCAATACGGCGGCATAGCCTGTTGACTTAGCAATCTCAAATAACTGCGATTCCATACCCTGCAACATTGCTATATTTTGAGGGCTAGGATTAGGCTTCTGATATTCTTGTTGTTCCTTAAGTGCGCGTTTCTGTTCCTTTTCCGCGATCGCCTGACAGTTTTCGCCAATGGTGACGCGAATTTCTTGCACTAATTCCTGAAAAAATCTTTGATAATCATACTGATGTAGTTTCAGTACTTTTACCATCTCGTCATAGTTTTGGACGATCGCATTTAGCTCACGATAGCGTTCTTCAAAACTTAGAGGCTTAATAGAGCGTTGTTCTATAAATTTTTTACTAAATATTCCCCGTTGTTCAACCTTTGTGACAATCAGTTTGCCTTTAGTTAAATGCTCATTGCATTGACGGATTTGCTTTTGCAATTGATCGAGTTTCCCCCCTGCTAGCATTGGTAGTCGATAGGTTTTCTTGTAAATTTTAATTTCACGCTTGCCATCATTACTGTTACTCATCTTTCAACCGCTACTATGATTTAAGACAAACTTTACATGAAATTATTTTACCCTCAGTCATAAAATTTTTAGCATTTTCTGTAAAGTTAAGAAACCATTTAAGAATGACTTTATATGATCAAAAGCTCTAAGAGATCCCCCTCAATCCCCCTTAAAAAGGGGGAAGAAGATAATCCCCCCTTTTTAAGGGGGGCTGGGGGGATCTAGACAATTCTTAAATGGTTTCTCATCAATGGAAAGAAAAAGTCGGAGATCTGGGGATTTAGTTATTTATAGCCTGCTGCTTGCAGCGTGAAAAGATGGGCATAGCGTCCACCTGCTGCCAATAGTTGCTCGTGATTGCCTTGCTCGATAATTTTACCATCTGCCATCACGATGATTTTGTCCGCCATACGTACTGTCGAGAAGCGATGGGAAATCAATACCACCATTTGATCTTGAGTAAGCGAACGGAAATGATTGAAAATATTCATCTCGGCTTCTGCATCCATCGCCGCCGTTGGTTCATCAAGGACGAGAATATCCGCTTGCGATCGCATAAACGCTCTGGACAGTGCAATCTTTTGCCACTGCCCACCCGATAGTTCTTGACCACCCTTAAACCATTTACCTAACTGGGTACTAAATCCCTGCGGCATATTGTCAATAAAGGGTTTTGCCATGCCTTTTTCGGTGGCGGCTTCCCATTCTTGATATTCATTTAGGCGTTCGACATCGCCAACACCGACGTTCTCGCCGACTGTAAATTGATACTGCACAAAGTTCTGGAAAATTACACCAATTCGCTTTCGCAAAACATCAATATCCCAATCGTTTAAGTCCACGCCATCTAGTAAAATCCTGCCACTTGTGGGCAAATATAACCGCGTCAGGAGCTTAATTAAAGTGGTTTTGCCAGAGCCATTTTCACCAACGATCGCTAGTTTTTCTCCATGTTGCAGATGTAGTGAAATATCCTTCAAAACTGGCTCTTGGCTTTCAGGATAGCAGAAGGAAATATTTTCAAATCTAATGCCATCTTTCTCAATTCCTCTGGTGATGATTCCATCAGATTTAGGAATCGGTTGTTCGAGAAATTCGTAGAGATTGGCTAAATAGAGATTATCCTCATACATGCCACCGATGGAAGTTAGTGCTGAGGCAAAAGTAGACTGACCTTGACGGAACACGACTAAATACATCGTCATTTCCCCTAAGCTAATTTTGCCAGCGATCGCCTCGATGACAATCCATGCGTATGCCCCATAGAAAGCGCCCGTACTCAGCAATCCCAAAAGGTAGCTCCAAAAACCCTTTTGAATCGTCAGATTGCGATCTTCGGCAAATAGGCGATCAAAAATATCGCGATAACGCTGTAGCAGCATTCCCCCTAATTGATAAAGCTGGACTTCCTTGGCATAGTCTTCTCGCGCCAGCAAAGTTTCTAGATAATGCTGCTGTCTGGTTTCAGGCGATCGCCATTTAAAGAGACGGAATGTATGCCCCGAAAACTTGGTTTCAGCAATAAAAGAGGGAATCGCCGCTAATACTAGGACAATCACTGCCCAAACCGAAAAGTTGAGTAATAAGCCACTAAAGGTCAATAGAGTCAGCGCTGATTGCCCTAAACCAAAGATACGACTGATTAAGGATAATGGACGGAAAGAAGCTTGAGATCGCGCCTGAGACATCTTGTCATAAAATTCTGAATCCTCAAAATGGGCAAGATCGAGGGTGAGCGCTTTTTCTAAAATCAAAACGTTCACACTTTGTCCAAGTAGCACACGCAGCAATGATTGGGATACAGTTAATCCCTTTTGTGCTGCCGCCAAAATCACAATCAATATCGCCTCAAATCCGACATAACTGAGGGCTAAATTGCGATCGCTCAATAATCCACTTCGCGAAGCCAACACGACGCTATCGACGATCAACTTGCCCACATAGGCGATCGCTGCTGGTAATAGCCCACTCATGATCGTGAAGATGGCGATCGCTACAGTTAAAACGTTGCTAGTCGTCCACACTAGTCCAAGCGCTTTAATTCCGTAACGAAATATCGATCAATACTTGCGTAAAGTTTTTGAGAACGATTTTCGTTTTTTTAATTCACTTTTGTTCTTTTCTGCCATATTGCCTATTGTACAGATCCCCGACTTTTTCTTTGCAGCGCTTTGCGCTCAAGACTCAAGAGAGACCTTGAAAGCTTTGCTTCGCAAAGCTTTCAAGGTCTCTTGAACCCATTTAAGAACTAGTTTCTGAGGTTAAAAGCTCTAAAAGATCCCCCTCAATCCCCCTTAAAAAGGGGGAAGAAGAAAAATCCCCCATTTTTTAACGTCAGTTCGACGAAAGCGAAAATGGTAAGAATCGCTAAGCGATTCTTACCATTTTTCGCCATTTGCGACGTGCGAAGCACGCCGCAAATGGCGATATCAAACTCACGTTAATTTAGAGCTTTTTGAAATATGCGATCGCCAATATCGTATTATCATAGACTTGGCATAATTTGGCATTTACTGACGGTTTTGCCAAAGGTTGGCAAAAGTCCAAAAAATGTTTTTTTGATTTCTAGATATATACAATCTAGGCTTACTTAATCTAGGCATATTTAATAATGAAGGTCACTCTAGAGAAGCTTCCCGCTAGTCAAATTGGTTTTGACATTCAAGTAGAAGGGGCAAAGTCTCAAGCAATATATGATCGCATCGTCAAAGACTTGACGCGCACGATGCAAGTACCTGGTTTTCGCAAAGGAAAAGCGCCCACTCAACTTGTATTGAGACAAGTTGGCAGTCAGCGACTTAAAGCAAATGTGCTTGAAGAATTGCTAGAAAAAACCTTAACCGAAGCCCTTGCTGAGAACAAAGAAGTTAAAGATAAAGCATTGGGCAGCTTTCAGCTAATTACCGATATTGAAACTCTTGTCCAAACCTTCACTCCAGGGCAAGAAGTAACCTTTAAAGCCGCGATCGATGTTGAGCCAGAAGTAACTCTCAACAAATATCAAGGCTTCACGGTTAAGGCTGAAGAAATTAAGCCTGACCTCACCGAAGTTGATCGCACCCTAAACGAATTTCAAGTCCGCAAAGCCACGATTGTCCCGATTGAGGATCGCCCCGTCGCCCTAAATGATGTTGTTACCGTCGATCTTAAAGTGCTAGATCGCGCCACAGGTGAAGAATTGCCTGACGCGGGTGAAGAAGACTTTCAACTAGATGTTGATGAAAAAGCCTTTATTCCTGAAGTTGTTCAGGCGATCGTTGGTGCAGAGATCGATCAGGTCGTTGAGGTTGAGTCAATTTTTCCTGAAGAATATTACCCCGAAGAATATGTAGGTAAGGAAATCAAATATGTAGTCACGATCAAATCGATCAAAGGTCGTGAGCTACCAGTCCTTGATGACGAGTTTGCACAATCGATTAGCGATAAACAAACGATCGCTGAGTTGCGTGAATTCCTCGAAAAGCGTGTTATTGACGAGGCTGAAGCTAAAACCAAAGCCAACAAAGAACGCGCTGTGCTTGAGGCTCTCACTGCTGAACTCGAAGTCGATCTACCAGCAACTCTCTTGCAGCAAGAACTAGAATTTTTGGTCAGACAACAGGCTAGCTACTTGCAAGAGCGCATCGATCCTGCGATGGCAAAACAACTTTTTACCAAAGAATTGGTTGAAGAAATGCGCCGCCTCAATCAACCAGAGGCGGTTAACCGTCTCCGCCGCAAAGTGGCTCTTGATAAAATTGCTGAACAGGAAAAGCTTGCAGTTGATGAAGCTGAACTTAAGGAAAGAGTTGCCAATACCCTAGAAATGCTCAAAGATCAAAATATCGATCCCGCTAGATTGGCTAGCTTGATTAGCGAGGAAATGCGGACTGAGATCGCTGTGGAATGGTTGATCGAGCATTCTGAAATTGAGTTAGTTGAGCAAGGCTCACTCCAGCCAGAGCCTGAAACTCTCGAAAGTATCTCTCCAGAGACTGATACAGATGTGGTGACTGTTGAGGCAACATCTGAAGAAGCTTAATTAAAAGCAAGAGGGGTGATGATCACCTCTCTTGCTTTATAAATTGCTTAGAATAGTAAGGATAGATACCAATACAGTTTTTGAGGCATAATAAATCTTAAGATCTGTATAGTAAAACCCAGCCTTGCCACTCGAGCATAGCTAATCAGGTTTTTCCTAGGATGATGCATCAAAATTATGGTGAATTCAAAACGAATGTTCCCTTTATCTAGTCAATTAACATCAAATCAATTTGCGATCACTTCGATCCAAAATCAGGTTGTACCGATGGTAGTCGAGCAATCGGGTAAAGGCGAGAGAGCATTTGATATTTTCTCGCGCTTACTGCGTGAGCGCATCGTGTTCTTGGGTTCGCAAGTAGATGACACCACATCTAACCTGATCATGTCGCAGCTTTTATTTTTAGAAGCTGAAGATCCTGAAAAGGACATTTATCTTTATATCAATTCCCCTGGTGGCTCAGTCTATGCGGGCATGGCGATTCTTGATACCATGAATCATGTCCGTCCCGATGTTTGTACTATCTGTATGGGTTTGGCAGCTAGCATGGGTGCATTTTTATTGGCGGCTGGCGCTAAGGGTAAGCGTATGTCTTTGCCTAATTCACGGATCATGATTCACCAACCTCTTGGCGGCGCTCAGGGACAAGCCGTTGATATCGAAATCCAAGCAAGGGAAATTTTGTACATTAAGCGATCGCTCAACGAAATGTTAGCTGCTAACACAGGCAAGCCTCTCGAACAGATCGAACAAGATACCGAGCGAGATTTCTTTATGTCGCCTGCAGAAGCTCAACAATATGGTTTAATTGATCGCGTTTTAACCAATTCCAACAGCCTTCAGCCATCTGTCCTATCCCTAGTCTAGCCACAGCGAGATAGCTTATGCCCAGTAAATATGACTCTCATCTTAAATGTTCCTTCTGTGGTAAGTCACAGGAGCAGGTACGCAAACTCATTGCAGGACCTGGGGTATACATTTGTGATGAGTGCGTGGATTTATGCAACGAAATTCTCGATGAGGAGTTGTTTAACAGCGCTCCGCCTCAATCTACCCAGCGTAAAGATCCTGCTAATGAAAAGCGGAAAACTAAAACTGCGGCAAATCTTAATCTCAGTCAGATCCCTAAGCCTCGAGATATCAAGCGCTATCTTGATGAAAATGTAGTTGGTCAAGACGAAGCCAAAAAAGTTTTGTCGGTTGCCGTCTATAACCACTACAAGCGTCTAAGCTTCATTGAGTCGGCTGGCAAAGGTCAGGTTGAAGATGGGGTTGAACTTCAGAAATCGAACATTTTGCTGATAGGTCCCACAGGTTGTGGGAAAACTCTGTTAGCGCAGACTTTAGCGGAAATGCTAGATGTACCTTTTGCGGTTGCTGATGCTACAACACTTACTGAGGCGGGCTATGTTGGTGAAGATGTAGAAAATATTTTACTGAGGCTCTTACAGGTTGCTGACCTTGATGTTGAAGAGGCTCAGCGTGGCATTATTTATATTGATGAAATCGATAAAATTGCGCGTAAGGGTGAAAATACTTCGATTACCCGTGATGTTTCGGGTGAAGGTGTTCAACAAGCATTACTAAAAATGCTTGAAGGCACAATCGCAAACGTACCGCCTCAAGGTGGACGAAAGCATCCTTACCAAGACTGCATTCAGATTGACACCAAAAATATCTTGTTTATTTGCGGTGGTGCATTTGGTGGCATGGAGAAATTGATCGAGCAACGCATTGGCAAGAAGTCGATGGGGTTTGTGCAGCAGGGAGAGTCAATTCCCCGTGAAAAACGGACTGCAGAGATTTTGAAAAACCTACAGCCCGATGATCTGGTCAAGTTTGGGATGATTCCTGAATTTATCGGTCGTGTGCCTGTGACGGCTGTTCTTGATCCACTTGATGAAAAAGCACTAATGGCAATTTTGACTGAGCCTCGGAGTGCGTTGATTAAGCAGTACCAAAAACTCTTGAAAATGGATAATGTCCAGCTTGAGTTTCAGCCTGATGCAGTTCAGGCGATCGCTAAGGAAGCCTATCGCCGTAAAACAGGGGCAAGAGCTTTACGCGGTATCGTCGAGCAGTTGATGCTAGACATGATGTATGAGTTGCCTTCTCGTAAGGATGTCACCAAATGTCTAATTACCCGTGACATGGTTGAAAAGCTATCTACGGCGGAGATTTTGCAGCACCCCGCTTACATTCCTAAACCTGAATCAGCATAAACAAAAGGACTCGCTAAGCGAGTCCTTTTTGTTTATGTATATCTTAATTGCAAAGAAAGTGTTAGCCAAAACCCAAACATAAAAGTAGCGGCGCTTTGCACCGCTACTTTTATGTTTGGGCTTATGCCCATAGCAATCTTTTAATGCTGCCTTAGATATGAATTCACAGAAGTGTTGCCATACTTTTGTGAATTGGTATCAAATAAAATGTTGGATTTGTGTTAGCAGAAACTGCATTTTTTTGAGTATCTCCACCATGTTTGCGTCTTTTTGATTGTGACCAATTAGTTGCAAATTACTCGCGATCGCCTCAATTGAAATAATACCTAAGTTACTAGCTGAACCTTTGATAAAATGAGCCACCCTTGAAATTGTCTGATAGTCATTTGCCGCGATCGCGACTTCGAGTTGTTCTAAACTCTTAGATGTAGAATCGACAAAAGTTTGGAGAAGTTCAGTTTTAAATTCTTCACTACCATCAGCAAGATCATCAATATATGTCCAGTCAATTAATGGTAATGACGCAGAAATATTGAGATCTAGCTCTGGCAGGCTGTCATGAATAGTGTGATCAGCAGTTATAGGCACTTCTGAAATTTCAGAAGTAGCGATCGCATTCTGAGAACTAATTTTTCTTTCCCATGCAGCTAATTTGTGGGCAAGATCTTCTTTGCGAATAGGTTTACTAAGATAATCATCCATCCCACTGGCAAGGCAGCGATCGCGATCTTCTTTCATAGCATTAGCAGTCATCGACATGATCACAATCTTACTCTTAGCTGAATCTAGTTGCCGAATAGCGGCCGTAGCTTCATATCCATCCATTTCTGGCATCTGGCAATCCATTAAGATAATGTCATAATGGATGTGCTTGAGTAAATCGAGAACTTCTTTCCCATTTCCTACTACATCCGCATCATATCCAAAGCTTCTTAGCTGATGTAAAGCAACTTTTTGGTTGACTGGATTATCCTCAGCGATCAAAATTTTAAGCTTAGAAATCTTTTTAGGTAGATCATCTAACCCGACGAGTGGAGAAATTGGCAGGGTTTTGCGATTAGAATCTATAGAAACTGCTTCCATCAAAATATCGAGTAAGCGTGATTGTTTGGCTGGTTTGACAAGATAAAACTCAAATCCCATTTCTTTAACGCGACTGAAGCCACCCCGTTGATTTAGAGAGGTCAGCATAATTAGTTTGATATCTTGCAGCATCGGGTCAGCTTTAATCTTTGCACCTAACATTTCGCCATCAATATTAGGCATCTGCATGTCTAATATTGCTAACTGATAGCGATCGCCTTGAGCATCTGCTGCATGTAAAATAGCGATCGCATCAGATGCAGATTGCACTGCATCGACCCGCATCTGCCAAGCCGTTAGTTGATAGGTAAGGATTTTGCAATTAGTTGCATTATCATCTACTACTAATACGCGAATATCTTTAAGATTAACTTCTCGACGTGGTGGTTGCTCAGCGATCTCGTCAGGGGATTGCTTCACAAAGGAAATTCTAAACCAAAACTGTGAACCTCTCCCTTCCTCGCTATCGATGCCAATTTCACCCCCCATGAGATCGACCAATTGCTTACAAATTGCCAAGCCTAAACCAGTACCACCATATTTACGATTAGTCGAAGCATCAACTTGGGTGAATGGTTGAAACAGCTTTTTCTGATCTATAGGCGATATGCCAATACCTGTATCGATTACTCTAAATTCAATTGTTGCTATGGATTCGGTTTCTGCTTGGAGTGAAACTTTGACGATAACTTCTCCTTTTGACGTAAATTTTATGGCGTTACTGACTAAATTTGTTAATACCTGTCTAACCCGTGAAACATCTCCACATAGATAAATCGGTACGTTTTGATGAATTAGGGAGGCTAGTTCTAAACCTTTGGACTGAGCAAGCATCGCTAGTAGTTCGGTTACTTCCTCAACGCAATTGTTAAGGTCAAAACTAATCTCTTCTAATTCCATTTCATTGGCTTCAAGTTTAGAAAAATCAAGAATCTCATTAATTAGTGTCAACAGACCTTCGCCACTGATTCTTACTGTTTCCACAAAATCTTTTTGTAGAGGCGAAAGTTCAGTATCTGCCAATAAACCTGTCATCCCCAGCACAGCATTCATTGGTGTGCGAATTTCATGGCTCATGGTGGCAAGGAATGAGCTTTTCAGCGTTGTGGCAACTTCAGCTTGATGACGAGCTTCTTCTAAGGCTAGGTTTTGTTGTGATAATTGTTCACGACGTAATGTTTCTTGTTCTAATAGAGTTGCTTGATAGAGAGCTATCCCTACTTGGGTTCCTAACTCCGTTAAGAAGTCAATCTCAAAGCTCCGCCAATGTCTTGTAGAACTACATTGATGCACTATGAGTAGTCCCCACAAGTTTTCCTTTTTGAGAATAGGGACGACTAAGTTTGCCTGTACTTGAAATTGAGCCATCAATTCCTTGTAGCAATCTGGCATGTCTGAGTTAGGAATATCATCATTGATGACTCTGCGACCATTTGCATATTTAACCCATAGTCCTTGTCGAAAACAGATATCTTTAACATCTGTCCCCAATGAGGCAATCCAAGGTGGCTCAACCGACTCCACCACAACTGTTCCTTCCCATTCTTGATCAAAACGATATACAAGAACACGATCTGCTTTAAAGAAACTTCGTACCTCATCAACAGTTGTACTGAGAATTTCGTTAATATTTAGTGATTGACGAATACGTAGAGTTATTTGTGAGAAAACTAGCGATCGCCAATTTTGCAAACGAACTTCTTCCTCGACTTGTTTGCGATCGGTAATATCCAGTCCTGAGACAATGGTAAAAGAGATTTTATTTTCTGATTCAAGCACAGCCTTAGTTGACCAAGAAATTAGCCGATGTTTACCATCTTTGGTTATCCAATGGCTTTCGTAAGAATTTGATAAACTACCATTTACAAATTGTGTGAAAGTGTTGCTAACTGCCGTAGCTTCATTTTGAAGCAGAAAAATCTTACAAAAGTCCTGATTTCTTACTTCTTCAAAGTAATAGCCAGTTACTTTTTCACATTCACGATTAAATCTAATTATCTTTCCTTCAAGATCCAAGACAATTACAAGTGCGCCAACTGTATCCATCACTGTAACTATAAAATCTCTTTCTTGCTTAAGGCTTACTTCGAGGCGGCGCTTTGTAAGCGTTTCATTGTAGACAGAATAAAATAATAGGCCCAGTATACCTATAGTTGATAATAATGAAACCAAGGAAACACTAACAGACTTAGCAGCGGATTCCTGCTGATTTTGGAGCCATAATGACAACTCATTTTTAGAAATATTAATTAGTTCATCAATTTGAGATTCCGTAATTTTTTCAGGTTCCCAAAGTTCTTTTTCTAATATTAGTTTTTCAGCAGGCTCCAGTCCAGAAGAGCTATAGACTTCAATAATTTCATTAGTTTCTCGTAGAACTTTACGAAGATGTTGTAATAAAAGTTCAGTTATTCTCTGATAGTTAGCTCTAATCTTCTGACTACTTAGGTTAGCTAATTGTTCTCTATTTATCTTCTCTCTCAAATAATTTAGTTTTAGGATGTCTTCCTCTAATTTAGCAGCCAGCAGCTTATAACTTTCTAGACGTTCTTGGTTGCCTAAAACAATATATTCTCTTACTAAACTTTTCAATTCACGAATTTGATTAAGTGGTTTTTGGATTTTCTCTAGTTCAGCTTGTTGCTGTAAAAATTCTAGGTTCGATTCCTTCAAATTTCTAAGATTGATATAGGAAAATACACCCATTCCAATCACGATTGAGGCAATAATCCCAGTCCAAAATGCGATCTTCTTCAGGAAATTTTTTCCCGCAGGTTTAGACCTTGTGGGTATAGATAAGCGACTGATTTCATTTAAGCTGCGACGAGTTTCAATCAAATAAACAGTTTGATGCACCAAAGATTTAAGTGCCAATACTTGATCTGCACTCAATTCTCTTGGTTGTTGATCAATCACGCAGAGTGTACCTATTGCATGTCCATCTACAGTCTTAAGGGGAATCCCTGCGTAAAAGCGAATATTTGGCGATTCAGTTACCAATGGATTGTTAGCAAATCTTTCGTCTTCATGGGTATCATGAATCACCAAAATTCCATCATTCAGTATTGTTTGAGCACAAAAACTAATTTTTTTGGGTAGTTCTGTTTGACTAATTCCAACTTTTGACTTAAACCACACCCGATCTCTGTCGATTAAGCTTACCAAGGCGATCGGGGTTTGACAAATGTAAGCAGCCAATCGAGTAATATCGTCAAAGCCTTGCTCCGATTCAGTATCTAGGATATTGCACTGATGCAGAGCAGCTACTCTTTCCAGTTCATTTGGTGGTACTTGAGCAGGAATCATGTCGGTTTTAGTTTGGGATATGATTTTCCCCAATTAAGGTTTTTCAATTAGATGTTTTTTATCCCCGTTTAACAAGCTTTAATCGTGTTTCGCGAATGAATGCCTAATCATTTACAAAACAAAAAACAATCACAGTAAAGGTTTTAACTTTTAATTTTGCTTGAGATATAGCGTTTATCAGTCTAGTGAAGTACGAGTTGGATTTCTCGTTGAAGGCGGGAAACTCAATCCTTGTACCTCGCTTTCTTGAAAAGTGCTATCAGACTTGAAGAGTATATCTAAATATAGCAATCTTCCCAATGATTTGGGAAAAAGGTGAGAGCTTAATTAGCCAGCTATTAATGCGAAATCTACTTTGTTCATAGCAATTATCATTATGAAACCGATTTTGGTGTTTCCAGAGCCTTCGGCTCTGGAAACACCAAAATCGGTTTTTTTGGAAAGCCTACCGCTGGCGGATCTTCAAAAAATCATAAAAAAAGAGCGCTTAACGCTCTTTTTTCCTATAAAGGTGGTATCCGGGCAATTACACCACTTTTTAGTGGTTCAGGACGCTCTTTCCATGCAAGCATCCCATCAGGGCGATCGCTATATGTTTCAGCACAGGACAAGATTGCTGATGCAGTGGTTGCTATATTTTCTACACCACTGGGTAAATCGCCAAACAGGTAGGAATATTTACCTTCGGAGGCAAAGGCTACAGCGCAAGCGTGGCTACAAGCACTCATACAAGAAACTGCACGAATTTCAAACTGCGATCGCCTTTCCCAATTTTGGTGTAACTGAGAGAGAGCTTTTAGTAATGTTTCACCACCACTAATACCTACCTTATTGCCATTTTGCCAATTGCTGGCACAGGTCGTACAAACTAATAGCCTATGGGTCATCCATACCTCAGTGAAAAAACAAACCAATACACAAATATTTTGAAATTCTTACTTTGTAAGAATTTCAAAATATTTGTGCATTGGGGTTTGAGTGCAAAGTAATGTAACTTAAGTTTACTATTTGTCGCCACTTGGTGACGAGTTATAGAGAGCATCTAGTCTTGAACGCGCATCATCAACATTAATCGATTTGATTACCATTAATGGCTCATCAATATATTTGCCATCTTTATCCCATAATTCAGGATGAGCGTATTGAGGTGATACTCGACGACTACGATTATCCTGGAAGCTGCGAGAATCATTTTGGGAAAGCGCGATCATGCTGCGAATGAGATTACTAATCGCAAAAATGGAGAGGATCGTAAAAGCGAGTATATAAAGGATCTGTACCATATCTACTTTCCTAAAAAATGTAAATTAAGTGAACTAAGGTTTGAGAGGAGAAATCAAGGATCAAAATAAAAAAATTTAAATTACTTGATTACGATAGTAGCGCATCCCAACTGCTTGACACTCCATAAGTAGTTGATGCCAAGGTTTCATTGTGGCTATGTCTACGCCAACTTGGTGTCCTGTAACGCGAAACAAGGAAATTGCTACAGCAACTTCCTTGAGAGCAAGTTCGACTCGTTCTAGCAAATGTCTTTGTTCAGTCTCTTGCAAAAAATCAATGCGTTCACTGGAGAGTAGTTTTTGAGAGCGGTCGAACCAATATGTGAAATCTTCTAGTAATGGCTCTAGAAGTTGTCTGAGCATTTCAGGATCAGGACTAGCGGTATTACTCATGGGTCAGATCTCTAGCAGCAAGATAGGTGCTGTGTATAGTGTGTTAAAAGCAATTTTTCTTATGCCAATCATTATAGCATTTTGTTACTTTTCTTAACATTAAACAAATCTTATGACTTTTGAGCCAACCGTTGCAGCTTCGGCAAACTTGATCGCACTACAACACCTAATTGATGTAGTGGCGAAGTTACGATCGCCTGATGGTGGATGTCCTTGGGATTTGGAGCAAACGCCTAAAAGCTTGATTCCCTATGTGATTGAGGAAGCCTATGAGGTGGTGGATGCAATTCAAAGTGGTGATAGTAAGGCGATCGCCGAAGAGCTAGGTGACCTATTAATGCAAGTGGTCTTGCAGTCCCAAATTGCCAGTGAAAATAATCAATTTGCAATCGCTGAAGTCGCTGAAGGCATCGCCCAAAAATTAATTCGTCGCCATCCCCATGTATTTAGCGATGTCAAAGCTGACAGCATGGATGAAATTAATCAAAACTGGGAAAGGATTAAAGCTGAGGAAAAGGGCGAAGATTTAGCAGATACGCAAAAGCTGAGCTACAAACTCAAGCGATATGCGCGATCGCTGCCTCCTTTAACGGCTGGAATGAAGATTTCCCAAAAGGCGGCTGCAAATGGGTTTGAGTGGGACAATGCTGATGGGGTATGGGCTAAGTTTCATGAAGAGTTAGATGAGCTGCGCCATGCTTTAGAGCATGAGTCTAAGGAAAATCAACAGGCGGAATTGGGAGACTTATTATTTACGTTGATCAATGTGGCTCGTTGGTACGATCTTGACCCATCTGAGGCTTTACAGTCTACTAACCGCAAATTTATTCAGCGTCTAGAGATGATTGAAACTTTAAGCGATCGCCCTATTGATAGCTTCACTGCCGAAGAGCTAGATAATCTCTGGAAGCTTGCTAAAGAAAAGCTCAAATAAAGCTTGCAAAATGAGTCTTTATTTGATGGTAGGAGCATCTGGAGGCAGAAAACGGGAATTAGAAATTTCAATCAACTTATCAATTGATGTTTCAGCTAAAAGTTTACGAGCTTTAGCTAGGTGTTCTAAATGTGGGCATTTATCCCCAAGGACACAGCCATTGGTGCATTCTTCTTGACAATTAACTTGGCGAGACATGGATTTTTTAGAACCGACTAGATACTAAGACTCAAGGCTACTACAATCTTTGAACAGTCTCAATACTGACCACATCAAATAAAAAAGAGAGCGCTTTGCACTCTCTTTTTTATTTTTTATATGTTTTAATGCGGTCAGAGAGACTCGAACTCTCACAGCTTTCGCCACCACCACCTCAAGATGGCGTGTCTACCATTCCACCATGACCGCAATTGCTTTTTAGTGCTTAATTATATTACAGCAGTGGCGCATATTTGCAATACATTTTTGTGCTTTCTCAAAATAAAACCCAAGACCTGTGGCACAGGTGCAGCATGCACCACAGGTCTTGAATCTAGGTTCCATTATGCCTAGCGACTCATACCAAAGTAAAAAATGGCTACGCCATTTTTTACTCTCAAAACCCTTACAGGGTTTGGTCTTTAATTCACAGAAGTGTGGCTACACTTCTGTGAATTGGTCTTAAACTGAAATTTTACAGATACCTTCATTGACAATATGGATTCTAAAACTTCAATGACTGAATCATCTCTGCAACACGATCAGAGCAGAAAGCAACCGCCAAAGCGTTGGTTACGTCCTGCGGCGATCGCGGGAATTGTGCTCGCTAGTTTTTATGGTTCAGTTTGTGCTGGATTATGGTTTGGGCAAACAAAGCTGGTGTTTTCACCAGAAAAGGAAATTACTACTACCCCAGCCCAATTTAATGCCAAGTATGAGGATGTCTTAATTCCAGTCAAAAATGCTGATGGTACGAGTGAAAATATGCATGGTTGGTGGTTGCCCAATGCCAAACAGGAAGAAAAAGTAAATTTAAGCGATCGCCAAGTAATTTTGTATTTGCATGGAAAGGGCAAAAATATTAGTGCTAATGCTAAACATGCCAACCGTTTGATGCGAATGGGATTCTCAGTATTACTGATTGATTATCGGGGCTATGGTCGAAGTGAAGGCGGATTTCCTAGTGAATCATCGGTTTATAAAGATGCTCAGACAGCTTGGGATTATTTAGTCCAAAAGGGCTATCAGCCAAATCAGATCATGATCTATGGGCATTCGCTAGGTGGGGCGATCGCGATCGATCTTGCTATTAAGCATCCTGACGCTTTAGGAATGATAGTTGATGCGTCTTTTACATCTATGAGTGATATGGCACAACTCGATCCTAAATATCGAGTTTTCCCCATTGATTTGTTGATTCATCAGCGCTTTGATTCGATCGCTAAGGTGCGATCGCTTGCTGTACCTGTACTTTATATTCATGGCACTGCGGATGATTTGATTCCTGCGGCAATGTCTCAACGCTTATACGAGGCAACTCCAACTAGAAAACAAATTGTGCTGATCCCCAATGGCGGTCATAACAATAACGCCTCTACCAATGAGCCGTTATATTTAAATTCTATTCGCAACTTCTTTAATCTGTAAGCACTACTACAGCGCTTTGCGCTAAATTAAAACCCAGAAAAAAGCTTGAAAGCGGCGCGAAGCACCGCTTTCAAGCTTTTTTCTGTACTACTTAAAGCTTCGACAAGCTATAATCCTTTCCCAGTCAAGAATTTATGCTGTGGGGCAGAGCTTTGAACCATAAATTCTTGAGTATTGTTAAGTATTGCGTCAAAAGATTACACTTCGTATCTAGGTAGATCTACCGAGAACCGCTGTATGATAATTTCTATATCAAAAGTTATAGAAATTATTTTTCTTAAACTAGACAAAAAGAAACATTAGTTTAAAAAAATTTACATTTAGTTTACATTTACATAATTAAATGAGAGGTAATGCGGTGACTAATAAATCTGTAGCGTTCAAGCAAGTTGATGTACAAGGTGATCTAAGTGATTATGTCGCACATTTACAGTTACATATGGCATTGCAAGCCCGTAACCTCGTCCCGAATTTAAGTGGCGATCGCGCTCAGGATAGCCGTAGCATAATGCTATCAAGTACTCAAGCCGATTTTGAAAGATTAGCTTCTCGCTTGTAATTTAAAAAAGGGGAACGCGATGCGTTCCCCTTTTTTGTATTTGCTATGATTTAGAGAAAAACAGTCCAAGCAACGACTACTAGAGAAAAGCTTATTCAAGAAATCGAAAAAACCCCCGATATACTGCTGGATAATTTATTGGATTTTCTTCTATTTGTCTGACATCGTTATGAAGATAATAAAATTTCTGAAGACAATGAGCTTTCTATAGAAGAGCAAGAAATTATTATTGCTTCAAAGCAAGCTTTTGCATCTGGAGATTATCTTACGCTTGATGAGTATCTAGTCGGTCAGGTATGAGCTACCAAATTATTATTCCGCAGTTTGTCATGAACAAGGGGCTTAAGCCCCTTGTTCTTTAATTTTTTTGGCACAATAGAAAAGTAAGATCAAGGTAAGTCAGCACCGCTGACTTGTCTTGATGAGTAAAAAGCTATTTTGAGGTGTCATGCAAGCTGAGACGTTGGATCTGTTGGAATGGAATCGTTTATGTCAGCATTTATCAACATTTACAACGACAAAGCTGGGGGCGATCGCCTCGGCACATTTACCCATAACCGATCGCTATGAAGACACCTTAGATCTGCTTACCCAAACTAAAGAAGCCTATGCCCTCGAAGAGCGCAGTGCAGGCTTATCTTTAGATGGGATTCAAAATATTACGGAAGCAGTATTTCGTGCCGAAAAACAGGGGATTTTGTCGGCTGCTGAGCTTTGGGCGATCGCGACGACTTTGGCAGGAGCGCGAAACTTGCGTCGTCAGCTAGACAATGCTGATTACTGCCCAAATTTACAGATACTTGCCAGCGAATTGCGCACTTATCCTGATGTTGAGCAGGAAATATATCGCTGTATTGATGAGGGCGGAAATGTCTTAGATCGTGCTTCGGTGAGGTTAGGGGAAATTCGCCATGAGTTAACCTCGGTACGCGATCAAATTATTACAAAGCTGCAAAATATCATGCAGCGCAATGCTAGCTCCTTGCAGGAGCAGATTATTACCCAACGTAGTGATCGCTATGTTTTATCGGTAAAGTCGCCCCAACGCGATCGCGTCCCTGGAGTAATTCATGATACTTCCAGCACAGGGATGACGCTATTTGTGGAGCCAAACTCGATCGTCCAGTCCAATAATCGCTTGCGACAGTTGCTAAAAATGGAGCAAGCCCAAATCGAGATTATTTTGGCAGAGCTGAGTGCCAAGATTACAGCGATCTCGGAAGATTTACAAAGATTGCTAATTATCGTGACTAAGATCGATCTTGCTGTGGCGAGAGCAAGGTATGGCTATTGGCTAGGAGCGAATCCGCCACATTTTCTGGAGAGTGAGGCGATCGTCTTGCGCCAGCTTCGTCACCCATTACTGGTATGGCAACAACAAAACGAAGAAGGTCGTGAAGTTGTGCCTGTGGATGTGTTGATTTCACCGCAGATCTCCGTAGTTGTGATTACGGGCCCCAATACAGGCGGCAAAACGGCAACTTTAAAAACTTTTGGTTTAGCGGCACTGATGGCAAAGGCGGGAATGTTTATTCCCGCTAAAGAACCTGTAGAAATGCCTTGGTTTGATCTCGTACTTGCCGATATTGGTGATGAGCAGTCATTGCAGCAAAATCTATCCACTTTCTCGGGGCATATTCGCCGCATTGGTAGAATTTTGGACGCAATTTCGCATCAATCTCTAGTACTACTAGATGAAGTTGGGGCAGGGACTGATCCATCCGAGGGCAGTGCGATCGCTACGGCTTTGTTGGAATATCTGAGCGAACATACAAGACTAGCGATCGCCACTACTCACTTTGGTGAACTCAAGGCTCTGAAATACCAAAATCCTAAATTTGAAAATGCTTCAGTAGAATTTGATGATGCATCCCTTGCGCCCACCTATCGTCTGCTATGGGGTATTCCTGGGCGTTCTAATGCCCTTGCGATCGCAGGTCGGTTAGGTTTATCACAGGACATTCTCGAAGCAGCGCAGGTGCGTGTGGGCATTGGCTCTGCGGAAATGAATGATGTAATTGCAGAACTAGAAGCCCAACGCCGTGATCAAACCCAAAAAACTGAAGCTGCTGCCCATTTGCTCGCAGAAACAGAGCGCTTGCATAAAGAAATTTTGGATCGTGCCGAGCTAATGCGATCGCAAGCGAAAGAACTACGTGAACGCCAAGAAAAAGAGGTGAATGCGGCGATCGCTCAAGCCCAAAAGGAAGTTGGTCGAGTCATCCGCAAATTGCAAAAAGGCGAGCAGTCGGGCGAACAACTAGTTGCGGATGTACAACGTACCGAGCAAAGAATTGAAGAACTAACCAAGCGTCATCTACCTGTGATGCCTGAAGAAAAAGTTGAGGTGCAGTTAAAAATCGGCGATCGCGTTCGTATTTCCAAATTTGGGAAGGTTGCTCAAGTGTTGACAGTCCCCAATAGTTCAGGTGAGTTTTCTGTGCGGCTTGGACATATGAAGCTAACTGTAAATATCTCAGACACCGAAAAAGTCTAAAGTAAAAGCTGTGCTTTGCGCTGCGGTTACTTTTTGGGTTCTCTAGTTGGGTTCTAGTTATGTTGCAATTTTTTCAGTTTGAAGCTGATTTTGTCGCTGCCTTGCGCTGTATTCCTATGCAGGTACGCTACAAGCTAGACATCTGTGGCATTAAACTCAAAATCCAACATTGGCTCAGTTTTTCGACCATACAGCGCCAAGAACTAATTGATTTGCCTTGTACTACTAGCGAAGAAATCGAAAAATATAGAGAACATCTGCGATCGCAAGTTTTTCAAAATTTCAACACATATCCTAGTGATTTGCCTATTGAACAAGATCCTGCATGGATGCAAACCAAAGTGATTCCCCTCAGCGTTTTGCAGCACGCACAGGAATTAAACATAGCGATCGCCCTAATCCAATGGCAAAATCTCAACCCACTGCAACGTTTTGCCCTGATTAAGCTCAGTACATCCCACCACGAAAACAATAATTTCTTACCCGCCTTGCGAGAATTTGGGCTTATCTAGAATAACAAGCCCAAAGGGTGAGTGACGGCGCTAAGCTGTTGCTACGAACAAAGAAAAAGGAGTGCTTTGCACTCCTTTTTCTTTATGAAAGTTGACTTAAACGATAGCCAACACCATGAATCGTCTCGATCAAATTGTGCGGCGCAGCAGCACCCTTTAACTTGTTCCGTAGACTCTTAATTGTGGCATTGATCGTATCTTCTCTAGGGGGATCAGCAAGTGACCAAACATGTTCCACAATGGTGATCCGCTTTAGGACTTGACGACCATGATGGAGCAACAACTCTAATATGTTGTACTCCTTGGGAGTCAAATGCACAGATTGTCCTGCATAGGAAACCTCATGCATTCCAGGATCGAGTTGCAGTTCCCCCCAACGCAAAACTGTGGGTTCTGCAATTTTAGCACGACGTGATAAAGCACGAATACGAGCCATCAATTCGGGTGGATCAATTGGTTTGACGAGATAATCGTCAGCACCAGCATCTAGACCCTGAACCTTGTCAGAACTCATATCCAGCGCAGTCACCATCAAAATAGGGATGTTATTGCCATGCGCCCGTAAACGACGACATAAGTTAATTCCATCCAGCTTTGGCAGCATGACATCTAGCAAGATCAGGTTATAGTCGTCAGCTTGAGATTTTTCCCAGCCTTCTTCACCGTCTCTGGCTATGTCTACAACACAATGTTGACCAGTTAACACTTCAGCTAACGTGTCAGCTAAATTGGCATCATCTTCTACAAGGAGGATTCTCATTGGATCGATCAAATCTCAGTTATTTAAGTTTGATAGGTGCTTAGTTATAGTCAACGAATACCTTTATAAGTTTATGAAGAATATGAACTTTATAAATCTCGTTAACATGATTCACCCCTATCTAATTGCATCATATACGAAAGATCGAATCCTTTTTCATAAATGCAAAAATTTTAAGTGTTATTGCAACAAAAAATTTACATTCGCTTTTAATTAAGAAAAATTAAGTAGAAAATCATGCTTAGTGCTTTGCACTGAATTAGGAGTTCAAGGCAATTTTTGAAAGCTTAGCTTTGCAAAGCCTTCAAAAATTGCGCTATAACACTGCAACTTTCTATGTGATTTCTGTGACGCTTGGATCGATGCTGAGTTAAATTGATTCTATAGAGACTAACAAACCCTAAAAAATCTTTGTTAAAAAATGACTGCGAATTTATCTACTTTTAAAACAACTGCATCTCAAGAAATTTTTACTAAAGCCAAGGATCTTATGCCTGGTGGTGTAAGCTCTCCCGTCCGAGCCTTTAGATCAGTTGGTGGTGAGCCAATCGTGTTTGATCGTGTCAATGGAGCCTATGCGTGGGACATTGATGGCAATAAATACATTGACTATATCGGCTCATGGGGACCCGCGATCGTTGGGCATTCCCATCCTGAAGTCATCGAAGCATTACATAAGGCTCTCGAAAAAGGCACAAGTTTTGGTGCTCCTTGTGTTCTGGAAAACCAACTCGCTGAAATGGTCATCGAAGCCGTACCTAGCGTAGAAATGGTGCGCTTTGTGAATTCTGGTACTGAAGCTTGTATGTCTGTATTACGCTTGATGAGGGCATTTACAGGGCGTGACAAAATTATCAAGTTTGAAGGTTGCTACCACGGTCACGCTGATATGTTCTTGGTTAAGGCAGGTTCGGGTGTAGCTACCCTCGGACTGCCTGACTCCCCTGGTGTGCCTAAGTCCACAACTGCCAATACTTTGACTGCTCCCTATAACGATCTTGAAGCAGTTAAAGCATTATTTGCGGAAAACCCTGATCAAATCTCTGGCGTAATTATTGAGCCAGTAGTTGGTAATGCTGGGTGCATTGTGCCAAAGGAAGGGTTCTTGCAGGGATTGCAAGATCTCTGTCGAGCTAATGGTGCTTTATTAGTATTTGATGAAGTGATGACAGGATTCCGCCTTTCCTATGGTGGAGCACAGGCTCGATTTGGCATTACTCCTGACTTGACTACGATGGGCAAAGTCATTGGTGGTGGTTTGCCTGTGGGAGCCTATGGAGGTCGCAAAGATATTATGTCAATGGTTGCACCAGCAGGCCCCATGTATCAGGCTGGAACATTGTCGGGTAATCCTTTGGCGATGACCGCAGGGATCAAAACAATGGAAATTCTTAGACGGACAGGTTCTTACGAATATCTCGAGCAGATCACCAAGAAATTAGCTGAAGGTATGTTGGCGATCGCCCATGAAACTGGACATGCTGCCACGGGTAATATCGTTGGGGCGATGTTCGGGATGTTTTTCACTAGTCAACAAGTTTATAACTATGAAGATGCCAAAACCAGCGACACAGCTAAGTTTGCTAAATTCCATCGTGGCATGTTAGAGCATGGTGTTTATCTTGCACCTTCTCAGTTTGAGGCTGGTTTTACCTCCCTTGCCCATACTGATGCTGATGTGGAAGCGACATTAGCCGCGACTCGTGCAGTATTGTCGCAAATTGCCGCTTAAAACATTTTTGATGAGATGAGCAAAGCTCATCTCATCAAAAAAAGTTCATCTCGTAACATCTTTCGCAAAAAGTCATTTACAATGTTTGTTAATTAATTCTAGGCTGATCCGCTTAAGCTTATTTCGCAAGTCTATTCAATCTAGAAAATTAAAGCATTGAAATTTCTCCTACACAAATCTGATGCTGACAGAAAACTCAACTGCTAGTACTAAATCTAATAATGGTAATTACAATGGCTCCCCTGCGCCTTTGCCAAGAGCCGATTACTACATGAGCTTACACAAAGAGCTAGACCATCTTGAAGAAATGGTGCTGGAAAGTGGTCCTCGAGTGATGGGGCACACAGTCATCGACGAAGAAAAACTATGTCAGCAGATTGATCGCGTGAGATTGTCTGTACCCGAGTCGATCTCTAAAGCTGAAGAGATCTTGCTATACAAACAAGATCTAGTTGCCGAAGCCCAACAATATGCTGAAGATTTGATTAAGTCTGCTGAGCTAAGAGCTAGCCAGCTACTAGAAGACTCAGTAATAATTCGACAAGCTGAGCAGGAAGCGAGTCAAATTCGTCGCGAGCTGCAAGAGGAATGTGAACAATTAAAATCGCAAACCCTTAATGAAGTCAACCAAATGCGCCGTCAAGCCCAAAAAGATCTCGATTTATTGCATCAAAGGGTAACAGTTGAAGTCCAAGATATGCAGCGTGGTGCTGATGAATATAGCGATCGCGTGTTAGGCAATCTAGAATCCCAGCTAATTGACATGATCAAAATTGTGCAAAATGGTCGCAAGGAGTTACGGCTATAGCAATACCAAATCACAGAATGGTTACACCATTTTGTGATTTCAAAAACCTAGACAAATAAGGACGGCGCAAAGCGCCGTCCTTATTTTTTTATTGCTATAAGGGTTCTTTTTCATTTTGCCAAATGGCGCGAATGATCTTAATTTCGTCGTAGGTATATTCCTCTCGCAGATGATCAAAGAGATTGCGTAAGGAATCCCCACCGATCGCATCTAAAGCCTCATAAATTACAGTTTGACGTTCTGGTGGCACAAGGTGATCGCAGTTAATCGCATAACCAGCTTCAATTAATTGGACGAGGTGTGTCCAGACTGTTGAGAGTTTAAGTCCGCGATCGCGAGCTATCTCATCAATATCTAAGCCATTCTCATACATGGCTAAGGTTTCGCGCTGCGTACTCGTTTTTGATAGTTTTGATTTTGGTGTGACTGATTCTTGCTTCACTCTAGAAGTCGTTGACTCACTGAGTTCCGCAGGCGGATATTTGAGGTGGTGTTCGAGAATAATCGCGATGAAATCATCAGCATATTGCTCTAGCTTCTTCGCACCAACCCCTGACAATTTAGCGAAATCTTTGCGATTAGTGGGTTGCTGCTCTGCCATTTGATTAAGCGTCGCATTGCTAAAAATCACATAGGGCGGTACTTCCTGCTCATCAGCAAGATTTTTACGTAGTAATCGCAACCTCTCAAAGAGAATATCGATATCAACAGCTCTTTCTTTAATGCTTTCACGATCAGAAGCAGAGGCAGGCTCAGTATCGCGTTCTATCGGCAACAATACATTTCGCTGGCTTCGCATTACTTCCCAACTGCGATCATTGAGTTTGAGAATGCCATAACCATCAGTTGTTTGAGTTAAAAAACCTTGATGAATTAGCGATCGCGAAAGTTGTCGCCATTCATCAAGACTGCGATCTTTACCAATGCCATAGGTTGAGAGATTCTCATGCCCATGCTGCAATACCTTCTCTTTGCGCGAACCTCTCAATACATCAATAATATGCCCTGCACCAAATCGCTCTTTAGTTCTTGCCACACAGGATAAGAACTTTTGGGATTCTACTGTCCAGTCTTCCATGGGCTTAGGTGTGAGGCAGTTATCACAGTTAGCACAATCACCTTGAAAATGTTCGCCAAAATAGCGGAGGAGAATTGTACGGCGACAGGCGACACCTTCAGCGTAGTCAACTACTTGCCGCAGTTGCTGTTGAGCAATTCTCTGCTCCGCTTCTAATGGCTCATTTGTGTGCGGATCGACTTTTTGAGCAATCAAATACTTGATCGTTTCTAGATCTCCATAGCCTAAAAACAAAGTACAGTGGGAATCCTCACCATCACGTCCCGCCCTCCCAGACTCTTGATAATAGCCTTCAATATTGCGTGGTAAATCGTAATGAATCACAAACCTTACATCAGGCTTATTAATTCCCATGCCAAAGGCAACAGTTGCGACCATTACCTGTACATCGTCACGAATCCATCGTGTTTGATTTTCTTCCCGTTCTTTATTTCCCAGTCCTGCATGATAGGGAATTGCTTCGATACCATCTTCTTGAAGGCGGCTAGCTATTTCATCGACGCGCTTGCGACTGAGGCAATAAACTATGCCTGAACCCTGTAGTCGTTTAATTTGACGTAAGAGATTGACATAGGTTTGCTCATTACCCTGCTTCGGAACAACTTCGTAATAGAGATTAGAACGATTGAAACTGGCAACATGAATATAGGGATTTTTAAGTTCTAGTTGCTGGCTAATATCTTCTCGGACTCTTTCGGTTGCCGTAGCTGTCAAGCCAATCATCGGTACATCAGGAAATATTTGCCGAATTTGGCTGAGTTGACGATATTCAGGTCGAAAATCATGCCCCCATTCTGAGACGCAATGAGCCTCATCGATCGCAAATCCTGCAATTCCAATTTTGTTTTTAACAATATTTAGAAATTCGAGAAACTGTTCCGCAAATAGACGTTCGGGAGCTACATAAACTAATTTAGTTGCTCCATTCAAAATAGCTTGCGATCGCTGATTAGTTTCTCTTCCCGATAAGGTACTATTCAGAAAAGTCGCACCAATTCCATTCTCTTTAAGCGCCGCAACTTGATCTTGCATTAGTGCAATCAATGGCGAAACGACGACAGTTACACCAGTTTTAAGCAATGCAGGTAATTGAAAACAAATTGATTTACCACCACCCGTAGGCATAATCGCGAGAGTATCGCGCCCTGCTAGACTTGCTTCGATGATCTCACGTTGACCTGCCCGAAATGATTCGTACCCAAAATATTGTTTCAGCGCTTGCTGTAAAGAATCGCTATTTGTCATAGATTAGGGTTTGGCAAAAGTCTGAAATATCCATTTTGTAATTGCACCATCATCTTGCACATAACTTAACTGTAAGGCTTCCTCAACTTTAGATATATTTAGACCTTTGAGAACTTGTGATTCCGTAATTCTACCACTACGACCTTCAGCGATCGCAAAAGCAAAC
>JBJTVM010000395.1:0-5894 GCA_046081205.1 Pseudanabaena sp.
AGAGCAATGGTTGATCCACCAAACAAACCACCTTGTCCTCCAGGTGAAGGCGAAGCAGTATTGGAAGCACCATAACCTGCTTGGATTTTGAATTGGTCGGTAACTTTCCAATCAAAGGCAAATAAAGAAGATGTACCAGCAATCCGCATTAGGGGATCAAAGCGACCGAACCGAGAAATTGAACCTTGACCATTGCTAGCTACAGGTGAAAGTACGGTGAAGAACTCATCGGGGAAGCTGACAGGAGCAACATAGAGAGTTACTTTATTGTCAAAAACGGGAAATTTATAATCAAGAAGGCTAAGCGCAAAAGAATTATCTGTAACAACTGCACCGGGACCAATTCTGACCGAGTTTGTGCCTAACAAATTTGCAAGGCTTGAACCAGTACCACTGCTAGCCGCAGCGAGGTTGTTACCAGTTTCCAAGCGAGTTCTGAGCGCATCTTTACCTGTAAAGCTGGTATTGAGGACAAGGCGAGTACGGTTGCCTAATGTAACGTTGGATCTGGCATCGTTTGGTCCACCACTACCTGCGGTTGCCGAAAAGATAACTTCACCAGTAAGTTTTGTCGTGGTGGAAAATTGCTGTGCTTCTAGCTTGGCAGTTTTTGCATCAAGAGCATCAACGCGACCACGTAAAGTAGCAAGTTCTGCGGCAAACTCTTCCTGTAGCTTTTGTAGGGTAGCTAAGTCTTCTTTGCTAACCTTGTCAGCTAAGCCAGCCGAGATAATTTCATTGATCTTGTCAAGACAAGCATTCAGCCCTGCGGCAAATTCGTAACGACTAGTAGCTTGCTTGCCACGATAGGTGCTGTCTGGGTAACCTGCAATACATCCATATCGTTCAACTAGAGACTGCAACGCGGAGAAAGCCCAGTCAGTTGGTCTTACATCACTGAGTTGAGATACGGATGTGACATTTTGCGCTCGAGTAGTTAAAGGGTCTGACTGTATAGCGTTATAAATGTCAGAATTGTTAAGCGTTGTCGGTGTTTCTGCATGAGCCAGATTTGACGACATGGACAAAGCTGTTACAAAAGACAAACAAGCTACAGCACAAACAGAAGAACTTTTTACCTTGAACATCCTAAAGATTTTCCTCTTGATACACCTAATATAAGGTTAAACTTCTTAGCCTTGGATGTCAAAGGCGTATTTGGCTGATATTTCAAAGCAGATAAATTGATGTGGACAATTCGCCTTGTTTAATTCATTTTCTCACAGTGCTTTGCGCTGACTAAAAAAACAGAAGAAATATTGAAAGTAGCGCTTCGCGCCACTTTCAATATTTCTTCTGTATCCCTTAAAGCCTAAATAGGCTGTAAACTGGCTAATGTGGTCTTGAGAGTCAATTGATTGAGAGTATTTAGCTCTTGTTGAGGGTGGCTAAGCAGACGCGATCGCATTTCATCACCCAAACCCTGAACATTAGTAAAATCTGCACCTGCAATACTTTCAAACTTCTCAAAATCAGCATCAGTGAGATCGGCGGCACGGAGATCAGCTCCTGCCAAATTTGCCCCATTTAGTCGAGCTTTGCGTAAATAAGCGCCCGTCAAAACTGCTTTGCGTAAATCCGCTTGAGCTAATCGCGCCCCTGCCAAATTTGCCCCCGTCAAATCAGCACCCCCAAGATAAGCACCCATCAAATTAGCATTTTGTAAATCTGCATCTTTGAGATTAGCTGTATTTAGTGGCGCACCATTCAGGCTTGCATTGGGGCCGATCGCCCCTGAAGCTTTATAGGCGAAATTGTCAGGAAAAATAGTTTGACTGTCATACCTTGCTCCTTGCAATTTAGCATCGGTCAAATCTGCAGCGCTTAAATCTGCACCACTTAAATCAACTCGATACAAATAAGCGCCTTGAAGATTAGCGTTTTTGAGTATGGCTTGACGGAGATTTGAGCTACGAAGATCAGCTTTATAGAGATTAGCTCCACTTAAATTTGCCAAACTTAAATTCGCTCTAATTAGGATTGCCTCTTGTAGGTCGGCTTTTTGCAAGTCACATTCACTTAAGTTAATCTGATATAGATCTTCTCTGGTTAGTGTAATCCCAGCTTTGATCGCAGCTATAACTTGTTGGGCGCTTTTGGACATAACTATTGATTTGATTGAAATTATTGCGATGTAATTGAGTTGCGAGTACTTTTCACACACAAAAAAATTACAAAAAATTACTTTGCAACACTACCAAATTTTGGGTGTCGCTTTATTAAGGTAGGTGACACGAAGTACTATAGTTGCCGCCAGTCTTGTTAGGACACAAACCCAGAAGACGAGTTGCGACGCTTCACGCCGCAACTCGTCTTCTGGGTTTTGGTTTGTCATAGTACAAATGGCAGCAGCTATAACTACCAAGGTGATCATAAGATTTTTTATAGTTTTAAGCAAAAATCTGGGTTTAGCGATCGCACTTTACGGTAACTTTCCTTAAGTAAGCAGTAACAAATAATTTTCACAAAACTTTACTTAGCAAGGTTTTGTGAAAACTATTTGGTTTTAGATAAGGAGTTTTCACAGTGCTTGTTCCGCCGATGACAATGATGGACTTTTTCAAAAAAAGTGAAGGAGTTTGGTTTATTCATCGCACCGTACACCATTTTGATAGTGTCGCTGATGAATCTGGAGAGTCAAAAATCCATGTCAGTGTAGTCACCAAAGATGATGCTAGAGTCCAAACAATTTGTGCATCGCAGGATATCGATTTGGCGATCGCCTCCTGTGGTGCAAGTTTTATGTGGCAACCCCATGAAGAGGGCGGTGCAGAGCCAAATCCTGACCATGCAGCAGTTTTAGTAGATGTACCAGACGATCAAACAGGGCGATCGGGCAAATTATTACGAAATCAAGGTTATGTCGAAAGAATACCCGTGGTTAGCCGCTATTGGTTCGGTGACGATGGTATTTTGACTATTGATACAGAATATGACAATAATCAGGGGCAGGAGCGTTGTTGGTTTATCACCGATGATTTTCGGGTGCGGGCGAGTACAGTACTCATGAATAACGGCGTTTATTTGATGACCTACTGCTCTGAACGCCGATGTGTGGGTGATGCAGATTTGGAGGCAATGGTGCAGCGTAATAAACTCTTATAAAAGCTGAGAGAAGCGCTATCTTGACAAAATTAATGGGATTTTATGCTCGAAAATCATCTTCAACAATGGCTACAATTAGCACGACAAGAAGCCATTAGGGGAAAGCTGCCAAGTTATATTCCTTCGCTGACTAAGGCTGATCCATCTTTGATCGCGATCGCAATTCAACAGTTAAAAGGCGATCTCGTCATGGCTGGTGACAGCAACGCAATGTTTCCATTGATGAGCGTAATCAAGCCATTTTTGTTACTTTATTTGCTAGAAAATCTCGGTAGAGATGCAGTTTTTCAGATCGTTGACTGTCAACCAAGTAACGATCCATTTAATGCAATCCCTGATGGCAAGCCCCAAAACCCGATGATTAATAGTGGTGCGATCGCGCTTTCTTCGCTATTAAGATCCTGTGATACTCTACAAAACTGGCTCAATCAGTCCTCTGGAGCAAATTTGACACTCGATTTAGCCATGCTAGATTCTGTGCGATCGGTGCCTCATCGACGGAACTTAACGATCGCCGATCAACTTCACTATTTGGGAATAATTGCCAATCCTAGTCAAGCCCTTGCAGTTTATGAAGAAATTTGTTGTTTGCGCGGTAATGTGCAAGATCTGGCGCAAATTGGCACTTTGTTAGTTAGCACTGAGCGATCACCACATATCCCCATAGTTTTAGAAATCATGTCTCAATGCGGCATGTATGAGGCATCGGCAGACTTTGCCAAAGATCTGGGATTACCTTCAAAGTCCAGTATTAGTGGGGCTTTGTTATCAATTATTGCTGATGAAGCGGCGATCGCCTGCTATAGCCCTCCCCTTGACGACTTTGGAAATTCCGTTGCGGGAGTATTTTTAATGCGACAGGTTAAAAGTTGTATGCAACCTTAAATATATTGGTGTGCGGCAAAGCCGCACACCAATATATTTAAAAAGTGTGACAACACTTTTGTGAATTAAAACCCAAACCCAGTAAGGGTTTTCAAAACTCAAAATGGCTATGCCATTTTGAGTTTTGGTATAAGGAGAAGCCCTAAATATTCCTAAATATTCGCTAAAAAATTGAATTTTTCGATAGTTATTTGCGATCGTGTATATACAGCTACCTTTATCCGATAAAATTAAAAACGCTAAAAAGTTTTTGGTAGTAAGCAGAGAATAAGTAAATGAGTACCTTTGAGCAAGTTCAAGAAATCGTTGCATCCCAATTAGGCGTTGATAAAGCCGAAGTTAAGCCTGAAGCTAGCTTTGCGAACGACCTTGGCGCTGACTCTCTTGATACCGTCGAACTAGTTATGGCCTTGGAAGAAAAATTCGGCGTTGAAATCCCCGACGAAGACGCAGAAAAAATTGCCACTGTGCAGAACGCAGTTGATTACATTGACAGCAAGCAAGCTGCCTAGTGAAATATGAGGGTTGCTTGGCAACTCTCATATTTCGTAAACTCTATCCACATCATTACGAAATGCAAAACCCTCAGCCCCTCTCTCGCGTCGTTGTCACTGGACTAGGTGCAATCACACCGATCGGTAACACGGTCGAAGAATACTGGCAAGGTCTAGTTGATGGCAAAAACGGGATTACCGAAATTACGCGCTTCGATACCACTGATCATGAATGCCGAGTTGGTGGTGAAGTAAAAGATTTTGACCCTCTTGCATATGTCCCAGCCAAAGAAGCGCGGCGTATGGATCGCTTTGCTCAATTTGGTGTGAGCGCAAGTATCCAAGCTTTACGCGATGCTAATCTAGAAATAACTCCTCTTAATGCGCCTCAGATTGGTGTATTGCTAGGTACTGGCATTGGTGGCTTGCAGGTACTCGAAGATCAGCATGAAATTATCCGTACCAAGGGCCCTAGCCGTTGCAGTCCATTTATGATTCCGATGATGATCGGTAATATGGCTGCAGGTTTGACGGCAATTCATACGGGCGCACAGGGCCCAAATTCCTGCACGGTGACTGCTTGTGCGGCTGGCTCCAATGCTATCGGTGATGCATTTCGTTTAGTCCAAAGCGGATTTGCCCAAGCAATGATTTGTGGTGGCACTGAGGCGGCGATTACACCACTCGGCTTTGCAGGGTTTGCCTCAGCAAGAGCCATGTCGCGTCGCAATCACGATCCTGCCCATGCTTCCCGTCCCTTTGATAAAGATCGCGATGGCTTTGTGATGGGTGAAGGTGCAGGAATTCTGATTATCGAAAATCTTGACCATGCTCTAGCGCGTGGAGCAAAAATCTATGCTGAAATAGTGGGCTATGGTTGTACCTGCGATGCCTATCACATGACATCGCCTTCACCTAATGGTGAAGGTGCAGTTAGAGCTATGTCCCTAGCTCTTAAGGATGGGGATATTGAACCTGAGATGGTGGACTATATCAATGCTCACGGTACAAGTACTTCGGCAAATGATAGTACTGAAACGAAGGCTATCAAGAAGGTTTTGGGCGATCATGCCTATAAGGTTGCCGTTAGTTCCTCTAAGTCGATGACAGGTCATTTGCTGGGTGGCTCTGGTGGCATTGAGGCTGTAGCGACAGTTTTGGCAGTGAAAAATGATATTGCGCCGCCAACGATGAACCTAGAAAATCCTGATCCTGATTGTGATTTAGACTATGTACCTAACAAGTCCCGTCCGATGACTATTAATGTGGCGACTTCTAATTCCTTTGGATTTGGCGGTCATAACGTTACTTTAGTCTTCAAAAAATATCAATAGCAACGCAAACCAAAAAAAGAGTTGCAGCACGAAGTGCTGCAACTCTTTTTTATACCAATTCACAGAAGTGTGGCGA
>JBJTVM010000396.1:0-1769 GCA_046081205.1 Pseudanabaena sp.
GTAAGAATCGCTGAGCGATTCTTACCATCTTTCGCCACTTGCGGCTTGCGAAGCAAGCCGCAAGGGGCAATATCGAATTCACGTTATATTAGAAATCTTCAGGTGGGATATCGTCATCTTCAGGCTCAATTTCTTCAGGTGCAACTTTAGTTGCTGAAACTGCTACACCTGCGGAGAGTTTTTCACGGACTTGACGTTCAACGTCTTGAGCAAATTCGGGTTTGTCTTCCAAGTATTTGATCGTGTTATCTCTGCCCTGCCCAATGTTGTCGCCTTGATAGCTATACCATGCACCCTTACGAACAATGATGCTCATTTCCTCAGCTAGATCTACCAGACAGCCAATGGTAGAAATACCTCTCCCAAAAACAATGTCAAATTCGGCAATACGGAAAGGTGGCGCAACTTTATTCTTAGCAACCTTGACCTTAGCGCGAATCCCATATTCTTCCGTCCCTTTTTTCAGGGTTTGGATGCGGCGAATATCGAGGCGAACTGAGGCGTAAAACTTGAGAGCAGTACCACCTGTCGTAGTTTCAGGGCTGCCATAGGAAACGCCAATTTTTTGACGCAATTGGTTTAGGAAAATAACGATGCAATTGGATCTGCCAACATTAGCCGTGATTTTGCGGAGGGCTTGACTCATCAAACGAGCTTGCAAGCCAACATGGGATGCACCCATTTCCCCTTCAATTTCAGCACGAGGTACTAAGGCGGCTACTGAGTCGATCGCAATGATATCCACTGCCATTGATCGCACAAGATTATCGACAATTTCTAGTGCCATTTCCCCAGAGTCGGGCTGGGAAACTAGCAAGTTATTAATATCAACACCAACACTGGAGGCATAGATGGGATCTAATGCATGTTCAGCATCGACAAATGCAGCAACACCGCCGCGCTTTTGGACTTCCGCGATCGCGTGCAGTACTAGAGTAGTTTTACCTGAGCTTTCTGGTCCATATACTTCGATGACTCGTCCTTTGGGTAGTCCACCACCTAGGGCAAGATCGAGAGGTAATGCGCCGCTAGGGATGGTTTCGACACGCATATTCGTGGCATCGCCGAGACGCATGATCGAGCCTTTGCCATGGTCTTTCTCGATCTTTTGCATGATCGCATCCAGTGCCTTTTTTTTCTCAGGACTGATGCTAGCCTTTGCTGCTTGGGCGATCGGGGTAGCCTTATCAACTTGACTATTTGCCGTTGCAGAAGAATTTTTCGCCATTGCCGTTTAAGGTTTAGTTCGTTTAGTAATTCTGCCTCATTATGACACTAAGCTCTTGATTTTGAGGTATTAAATTCAAACTGAAATTTGAGTGATTGCCTTGATAATATTAGGATTTAGATATTTGTACATATTTTTACTCAAAGAATCGCAACATTTTCAAGAACGATGAAGTTTGGGATAAGCGACAAAATTTTAAAAACCAAAACAGTAAAAAACTCGCGAAGCGAGTTTTTTACTGTTTTGCCTCCTAGAAAGGGTTCACAGCGAGAACTCTTTCTAGGAGGCAGATTAAAGTTAGCCCGAATGAGTTTATTTATATAGCGCTTTTTAAGCAAGCGAGGTACATAGGTTTGTTTACCCGCCGAAGGCGGGGAAACAAACCTGTACTTAAGGCTATATTGCCCCTTAACGATAGCCCCAATTCTTTGTTAAATGCATAATATGCGAATTGGGGGCGCTTCGTGCCGCCCACTCGCACATTGCGAAAAAAAAAACACAAAACTTTTCAATTCTCATGTCAGAAGTGAAACAAATAATT
>JBJTVM010000397.1:0-5648 GCA_046081205.1 Pseudanabaena sp.
TTTGGTGTTTCCAGCGCCGCAGGCGCTGGAAACACCAAAATCGGTTTCATAATGAGAATTGCTGATCCAGCCTATTGAGTGTGGAGTCATTTTGAAAATCGCAATAATATCACATTGTTTCTTAGCTATCCACAAAAAAAGTAAGTACAGTTTCATCAACACCTTTTAGCTTAAGAGGTTCGCGTTTGCGAAGTTCCTCATCATTCAGATAATCTGCAACAGTCGCTGATACAAGAATACAGTCAGGTTCCGCTGCCGATTGGATACGTGCGGCAATATTTACCGTGGGGCCGATCGCCGTGTAGTCTGATCGCTCCGCACTGCCAAACATTCCCACCACTGCTGTACCTTGATGAATACCACAGCGAAACCTCACCGTGGGAATGCCCTGAGCCGCCCATTGCTCATTGAGTTGAGCCAGCGATCGCTGCATATGTTTCGCAGTTTGCACAGCGCGGCGGACTTGCTCATTGGGACTGCAATCCTCAGGCGCACCAAACAAAGCCATAATGCCATCACCCATAAACTTATCAACCGTGCCACCATTAGCAAAAATTGCTTCTGTCATTGCACCTAGGTATTGATTAAGCAACTCAGCAACACGACGCGATCGCAAAGTATTCGCAAGAGATGTAAAACCTACAATATCCGTAAAGAGAACTGTGATCATTCTGGGTTCAGGGCGCAAATCCAGGCTGAGTTCACCAGTGGCAGCTTTAGAAACCAAACTCGGAGGAAGGAATCGCTTGAGAACTGATTCGGTAAGGTAAAGATTGAGTTGAGCCACCCGCCGCTCGTTGGTCTTGAGAGCAAGTAAATTCCGAACTTCCGCTAACAATTCGCGATCATTAAAAGGCTTGGCTAAATAAGCATCTGCACCTATTTCTGTACCTTCGATGCGAGTCTCTTCATTAGCTTTAGCTGTGAGCAAAATCATCGGCGTACCTGCTAATTGCTGATCTTGGCGAATCATCGCAATTAAGTCCAAACCAGAGACTTGTGGCATCATTAAATCAGTCACGATCAAATCAGGGCGGTGTTCTTGGGCTTGGGTATAGCCATGAGCGCCATTGTGTGCCGAAATCACACTATAGCCCGCTTGATTGAGAACGCGCCGTAGATATCCACGTAAATCACGGTTATCATCAACAATTAAAATTTTTCCTGTAGGAGTATAGGAAATCTCTTCATGCTCATGAACGAATATATCTTCTTCTAAACTGAGATCAGTTTCTAAATCGGCAAGTTCCACTGAAGCTCTAGATATTTGTATATCCGCTGGTAGATTGGTAACCTGATCGGGAGGTAAATGCTTTTTGCCAATGGGAATGATAACAGCAAAGTTGGTACCATGACCATAGTCTGAGGTAACGGAAATATTGCCACCATGCAGATTGACTAGTTCTCTAACTAGAGCTAGCCCTAAACCGCTGCCTTCATAGCTGCGATTGACGGAACCTTCAGCTTGACGAAAGCGATCAAATAGAAACGGAATTTGATCTTGACGAATGCCAATACCCGTATCATGGACACTAAGAATACAATGCTGACCACCTTGATCAGTGGAAATACTAACCGTAACACTGCCGTTACTAGGGGTGAATTTCATCGCATTAGAAAGTAAGTTATAGAGAACCTTGTCAAATTTCTCCAAATCCAGATAGATTTCTGGACATTCACTAAACTCACTAAATAGATGGATATTTTTACGATCGCAGTAAGGACGAAAAGCATCAATGGTTTGACTAGTAAATTCGACAAGATTGCAAGGGCGGAAACAAGCCTGCATCTTGCCTGCGTCAAGACGTTGAATGTCAAGCAATTGGTTAACTAGACGCAGTAAACGGCGACAGTTGCGTAAAGCAATTTCCGACTGTTCGAGGGGTAGTGGTTGAGATTTTTCGATCGCTGATTCTAAGGGACCAATGGTGAGGGTGAGGGGGGTACGAAATTCGTGAGAAATATTTTGGAAGAATTCAGTTTTTTGATGATCGAGAGCAAGCAGTTGCTGGGCTTGTTGACGAGTTTTTTGAAAGAGATTGGCTTGTTGGACTGCGATCGCGGCTTGGGCTGCCACTGCCTGCACCAATGACACTTCTTCAGGTAGCCAATGACGCGGCAGTTTGTTTTGGCGCATGGAAATACTCCCAATTATCTTGCCTTCTGACAGTAAGGGAACCATTAGAAGTGATCGAGCAATGGAGCGTAATGGCAAATCGACAATATTCCATTCTGGATTTTCGTGCAAATCAGAAATGGCTACGGGTTGCTTTGAGTGAATTAATGCTTGAAAGACAGGATTTGCTGAAATATTGGCAATTGACTGCGGTAAGGCTGCCTCTTCAGGATTTACCTCATTATTGAGCATTTGATCGGGATCGAGCAAATGTAAGCCCACGCAACGTAAATAACTATCTTCTTCTGTCCATAGAGACAAAGCGCAACTTTCGGAGTTTAAGGCTTGACCTAACTGCTGGGTAATTGATGCAAAAATCTTTTGAGGATCGAGACTTGATCGAATGGTACTGGTAATCGTATTGAGGAGAGATTCTCGTTTGGCAAGTTCTTGAATGCGATCATAAGCTCTGGCGCGAGAACTGACGATCGCGGCTTGATCGGCGGCTAATTCAATTAAGTCTAGTTCATCGTTACTCCATAAATGTGGGTTGTCGCAATGATAAAGGGCTAACATTGCTAAACATTCTTTTTGAACTTCAAGGGGAACAAATAGAACTGATTTAATATTCGCTTTAGCATAAATAGATTGATCCGCTTCAGAAATGCGCTGGTCGCTATCAATATCATTAATAGCGACAATCGACGATCGCAAGGTGAGGGCTTTCGCTAGTTGTGGTAGATCGATGATCGGTTGACTGGAGTAAGCAAAGTATTCTGCCGCAAGGATTTTGTTCTCAACTAGCCTTACAATACTGCCTGAAACATCAAAATTACGAGCGATCGATTCAGCGATTGTGGCAATAATTTCGCGATATGGTGCGGCACTATCGGCTGATGAGGCGATCGCATTCAGTAGTGATTGTTGGCGCAGAGTGCGGCGTAAATCAGCAGTACGATTTCGCAAAACATTATGCGTATCAATGGCTTGACTTACTACATTTTTAAGTTCTACTTCATCCCAAGGTTTGGTGACATATTTAAATACCTTGCAAGTATTGATTGCTTCAACTAAATCCTCAACATCGGTATAGCCTGTCAAAATAATCCGCATCGTATCTGGATATTTAACCGCCATTTGGCTCAAGAATTCAGTTCCACTCATGATCGGCATTCTTTGATCGGAGATAATTACCGCAACTTCTCCTTCACGATCCAGTAATTCCAGTCCTTCTAAGCCACTATTTGCCCGTAAAACTTCATAATCTCGATAAAAAGTCCGAAATAGCAAATCTAAGTTATCGGGTTCATCGTCGATAACTAGCAACTTAGGTTTGGGGGCAATTGGCGAACCCATGTAGCTACTTCTTCCTAAAATTTTGATGCCAAAATACTCTGAGTTGAGAAACTAGTAAGCTTTATTTTGCTGATGGCACAATAAAAACTCAAAAATCTTACCTAGCTTGTTTATTAGTTTGCCCATATACTCATTGGCAAACTACAATAAAAAAAGTATCGGTAAACACCAATGCGAATAAATTTGGAGTTGATAAACTTAGGTTGGTTTTGAATATACTTCCTTTTGCCCCATAACTGATACTCCTTACGTGATTTTGCCTAGGATTTACCTAGGATTCGCCCATTATTTGCTCAATTTTTGCCTAGTATCACTCTTTAAATCTTAAAGGTTGAAACTGATTACTAATGTTACGTGGAAGGCTGAAATTTGGGCTTAGAGACCAAGCCCCTACTTTTACAAATATGTAGGGATTTGGTCTCCAAATCCTCTTTTAAGATGATATAGAAACATTATGACGATCTTTGTTCTACGTAACACCAATGATTAGCGGAGCAAGTTTTGGCGTTGGATGAGAGCAGATTGAGCTTCCTCACGATCATCGAAATGGATTTTTTCCCGCCCGATAATTTGATAGTCTTCATGACCTTTTCCTGCAATCAAGATTGTATCGCCTGACTGAGCTTCAGAAATAGCTATTTCGATACATTTATGCCGATCGCCTTCGACAGTCATCGGTTTATCGCCGATATTTGCATTCACCCCAACCACAACATCATCAAGGATTCTTTGGGGATCTTCAGTGCGGGGATTATCAGAGGTTACATAAACGCGATCGGCGAGTCTGGCGGCGATCCCACCCATTAATGGGCGCTTAGTACGATCGCGATCGCCACCACAACCGAAGACACAAATTAGTTCGCGCTGCGTAAAGGGACGCATCGCCTTGAGCAGGTTTTCTAGGCTGTCAGGGGTATGGGCATAGTCCACAACCACGGTGACATCTTGATCGTCACTAACCTGTACCCTTTCCACACGCCCAGGAACACTCTTAAATTCAGGTAGCCGGCTGACTAATTCTGGCAAACTCAGACCCATGTGCAGGGCCGTGGCGATCGCTGCCAAGATATTCTCGACATTAAATCGCCCAACTAGGGGTGATTGAAATGCGATCGCGCCCTGTGGGGTGTGCAAAGTTCCCGTCGCGCCATTGGGCAAATAGGTCAGGTTCTCAGTATAAAAATCCGCTTGGGAATTGCTAATGCTATAAGTCCAAATCGGTTTTTCCGTAATCATTTGCGCCAAACGCTGCCCAAATGGATCGTCAAAATTAATAATGGCTCGACCTTGCAAATAGGTATCACTGAATAGTAAAGCCTTTGCCTGAAAATAGTCTTCGAGATTTTTGTGATAGTCCAAGTGATCTTGGGTCAAGTTGGTAAATACGGCTACCTCAAAGGGGCAACCTAATACGCGCCGCTGGTCTAACGCATGGGAGCTAACCTCCATCAAGCCCATGTCACAGCCTGCGGCGATCGCTTCGGCAAGTTGCGCCTGTAAGTCCACGGCAAAGGGTGTGGTATGGTTTGCAGTCTTAGAATAGCCAGCCCAACGAGTATAAAGTGTGCCGAACAACGCTACTGCATATTGCGTTTGCAATAAAAACTCGATCAGGTGCGTGGTTGTGGTTTTGCCGTTTGTCCCTGTTACACCTACCAGTTTTAGCTTTTGAGCAGGATATCCATAGAACGCAGTGGCAATTTTGCTACAAGCTACTACCACATCATCAACGGCGATCGCTTTAGCACGATCTTGCTCGGATAAATTTTCAAAAGCCTCAGGAGAAACAATTGCGGCGATCGCTCCCTGTGCGATCGCCTGTGGCGCAAACTTGCCGCCATCCACCTGAGTACCCGTCATGCCAATGAACAAGTCCCCCCCTTGGCAAGCCCGCGAATCTGTAATTACACGCTTTATTTCTAACCCATCTAGTTCAGACTGAGAATTTTGATACCCTGCCAATGCTAGCAATTGTCCTAAACGCATAATTCTCGATCCTTTCTCACAAGCACAAAACATCTCAGAATTCTTACACAAAATCTTGATTTGTGACAACTCAGTGACAAGGAAAAACCAAAAAATTAGCGAAGTGCGGTAGTGCTAAAATCGTAAGAATAGGCGGCGCAAAGCGCCGCCTATTCTTACGATTTTAGACTGGGAAGGGAGTAATTGTGAA
>JBJTVM010000398.1:0-4828 GCA_046081205.1 Pseudanabaena sp.
TTGGCAAAGGGTTCTTGTTGTCCTGTATTTAACAATTTGGCGATCACATCACTGCCAACGGTGGTAAAGGAAATTCCAGTTTTATTGGGCGGATACACGCCCTGCAATGTGTTCTTAACCATCGCAACTTCAGGATTTTGGATCGGTGGACTCGCAGCAATCGGAATGAGCAGCCTTTGACCAACTTGTAGACTTGCAGGATTCGTAATTTTATTGATACGGGCAATCTCGCGCCAATCACCATTTACGCCCAAAAAGCGTTTCGCGATCGCAGATAGCGTATCTCCAGCCTTAACAACATATTCCTGCATAGCTGTCTCACAAATCGAACGTTTCAAACTCTACAGGTTTAAACAGCATATTACGATCAATTGCTGAAAAAACTTTATTATTTACCCTATCAGAAGCTACACAATCACAAACTAACTTGGCAACATCAGCACGATGGATAATCCCCGCAACCGTAGGATCTTCCGTCAGCACAGCATTCCCTGTAGCAACTTCTGACTTTAATCCGCCTGGGCGAACAATTGTGTAGGTTAACCCACTATCAACTAGATGCTGTTCAGCTTTTTCCTTTTCTTTGAGAATCGCACCCAACGTTAGCAACACCTGTGGCGCGATCGCGACTACGCTATTACCACTGCCAATCGAAGAAACCAGAATAAATTTCTTGACTCCAGCTTTGATAGCTGCATCAATCAGATTTTTATTACCCTCGCAGTCAGCCCGTTCGCCGCGATCGCTGGGCAAACCACCCATCGTCGTAATTACTACATCGATTGCACGACCATGTAAAGCCGTTTCGATGTCATCAGAATTTAAGGCATCACCAAATACAACCTTTGCGCCCAGAGCTTCTAGCTCAACTGCATAGGTAGGATTGCGAAGCAATACGGTGAGACTTACAGATGGCGGCTCATTTTCTAGTAACAGCTTGGCAATTTCGCGCCCTACTCCACGACTAGAACCAGCCAAAAAAATATTTTGCATAGGTTACAGCGATTTGCGCTTACTTAAAACCCAGAAATATTTTTGAAAGTGGCGCGAAGCGCCACTTTCAAAAATATTTCTGTACTACTCGAAGCCTCAATAGGCTTTATTTCTTCTATTGCATCAAAAAACTTTGCTATACAAAGTTTTTTGATCTTGCTTAGACTTTAGAGCGATCGGTAAAAATTTCATAACCAGTTTCAGTCACCAAAACCGTATGCTCAAACTGAGCCGAAAGTTGATTGTCTACGGTTACTGCTGTCCACTTATCCGACAAAATTCTGACGCGCTTTGAACCAGCATTCAAAATTGGCTCGATCGCCAAGGTCATGCCTGGACGAAAGCGCACATTTGGTAACTGATGTGTCCGAAAGTTAAATACCGAGGGTTCCTCATGCAGATTTCGCCCCACCCCATGACCAGTAAAATCTTCGACAACCACAAAACCATTAGCCTTAACATGATCCTCGATTGCACCCGCCAAATCGAGCATACAATTTCCGGGCTTTACTTGCTCAATCCCTTTAAAAAGGGCTTCTTCAGCCACCCGCATTAACTTAGCGGCTTTCTCGCTGACATTGCCGACTGCTAAGGTAATGCAAGAATCCCCATGAAATCCATTTTTAAAAGCGCCAGTATCAACTTTTACGAGATCGCCAAGCTTGATAACTTTTTTAGCATTAGGAATGCCATGCACAACTTCATTGTTAATACTAGTGCAAAGACTTGCAGGGAAACCACAATACCCCTTAAAACTGGGGACAGCACCCATTTCCCGAATTCGCTTCTCCGCATAGGCATCCAGATCCATCGTAGTCATTCCTGGGGCAATGATCTCTGAAATTTCTTTGAGTACCGTTGCCACAATGCGAGATGATTCACGCATATAGTCCAACTCACGTTGAGACTTAATTTCAATACCTTTGGTTTGTTTAGGAGTTGATTGCTTAGTAGGTTTTTTGCTTTCTGCGCTCGGTTTGGATCGCAGGGCGCTGAGAATATTCATTAATTATTTGAGGATAGTATTTACAAGGGCTAATATATTTTTAGCCTATTAAGTAACAGGATTGGTTATTTTTAGGTCAAATAGCAGAATTTGAATAAGTACCTCAGCATAATTAAGAAATGAAGACACAATCTGCATTGCTTACACCACAGGCAGTATAGATTGTAGGAGTTTCATGTTTAATTGTGAGTAGCTACTTAGAAAAAAGCTCCTCATCAAACCTGATCTACAACTACAGCACTTTTCGAGGTTCAACTATGACGCAATCTGGGATGCATCCCGTACCACCACCTTCTTCAGGTGGTAGTATGCCACAGCCACGTCCAAACCCTGCCGCACCCGCCCAGCAGCGTGTCGCTCCTCCCTCCAATCCTCAAGCGCCTCCAAACCCTCAAGCGCAAGCCGCACAGCAGGCTCGTGCGGGACTCACTCCCGCGCAAGTTCAACAAGCACAAGCCGCGCAACAAGCTCGTGCTGCCGCCGCCGCCCGTCAAGCCCAGATGTCGATTCCGACAGATACCCAAATCACGAGTGTACCCCCACCTCCAAATCCACGTCCACCAATTCGCCCAGGTCCACCCCCAAATTTACCAGGATTAGGTGTACCAGCGATTTTGCAGCGTAGTACAGGGCAACCCACCCTCGCCCAAATTGTTAAAGATGCCGATGAGCAAGGATGTTCTGATATTCATGCGGGCGTGAATGAGCCAGTCCGATTTCGGAGTCGGGGTTTAATGGTGACACAGGAGCAATATCCAGTGCCAGACAAGCAGACCTTCGATACTTGGTTGACAGAAATTATGGACGACAAGCAGATCCAGCAATTTCGAGACACCCTCGAATTTGACGGTGCAACTCAGTACGAGTTTGCTCGTTGTCGGATCAATATTTTTGATTCATTACGTGGTTCAGCAATGGTATTGCGGCTGATTCCTCTCAAGATCTTGTCGATCGATCAGTTAGGATTGCCAGAGGTCTTCCGTGAACTTTGTTACACGCACAAAGGGTTGATCCTAGTAACTGGACCTACGGGGTCAGGCAAGTCAACAACCTTGGCTGCTATGGTGGACTTTATCAATAGTGAAATGCAAAAGCATTTAATTTCTATTGAAGACCCGATTGAATTTGTGCATCAAAGTAAAAAAGCACTAATCAAACAAAGGGAAGTGGGCATCCACACTCTCAAATTCGACAACGCTCTTAAAGCATCTTTGCGCGAAGATCCTGATATCATTCTGATTGGGGAAATGCGGGACAAAGAAACTGTGAACACGGCTCTAAAAGCGGCTCAAACAGGACACTTAGTCTTTGGAACCCTACATACTAATAGTGCCGTGAAAACGATTGAGCGGATTCTCAACCTATATGAGCCTGAGCAGCAAGGTCCAATGCGGATTCAAGTTGCCGAATCTTTGGTAGGAGTTATTGCTCAATCATTGGTGCGTACCACCGATGGGAAGCGAGCCGCTGTTCATGAAATCATGATCAATACTGATGCGGTGCGTGACTACATCAAGCGGGGTGAAGTGGATGAAATTGAGGCTCTAATTCCTAAATGTACCTATGAAGGAATGGTCAATATGAACCAGTCACTCTATAAGCTCTACGAAGATGGTCGGATTACTGAAGAAACTGCGGTAGAAAACTCGCCTAAACCCAATGAAATGGCGCAAATGCTACGCGGTCGCATGTAAATAGTAAATGCCCCAAAGGGGCATTTACTATTTGAGGATGATCACTTCGCCCCGATCGCTTGCAGTTTTAAACTCTTCACCAAAATCACAATTTGCTAATTCACCTAATTGAATATTGCGTTCAAAGTCTGGGAGCGATGCATTGATTTCGAGCGATCGCAAACAGAGTAGTAGACGGGTGATTTCAATGGATTCTTCAACAACATCACAACCAAAAAGATTGTGTTGCAGGATATGCGTTACTACTTCTGTTGGTGTTTTAGGAGCGATCGCTTCTACATTGTCTGAGTTATCTGAGAACTTATTGAATAGGTAATGAATGCGTTCATGTTCAGAGAGTAAAAACTCTAAAGCCGTTGCTAGAAATACGCCTGCACCACATTTAGGATGAATAATTTTGATTTTTAAAAGCCGTTCTTGATATTCTTGGCAATATAACAAAGTATCCTGAGCAAATTGACTTTCGTCATTGTGATGATTCTTTGCGCTAGAAAGATGCTGTTGCAAAACCCGAATTACTGACTCACTTTGCAAAATCGCTTTACAAGGTAATTTAGGAGTACGCCGTTTACTGAGATTACTTAAATCTTTACGATACTGAGATAGCTCTTTAATTGATTCATCAAACAGACAGGTCAGAATATGGCGCGTGATATCTTCATTAAAGTCAAAGCGGGCTATTTCTTTGATCTGTCGGCATAGCTCATCGCCCACAAACAAAGCCTGATCTAAAATGCGATCGCTCTCAAACAGGCTCAATGGATAAGCGTTAATGGGATTGTGATAAGTCGCATTACCATTTTGCACCCAGCTAAATATGGCTTTATAGTTTTCCCAAATCGGTTGCACAATGTAGGGGTTTTTAAACTCATAAGCATCCTTAATTAAGTTTTTAGGTAATAACTGTCGATCCTCGCAATAAGCTACAAACAAGATCCGATTTAAGAGCTTTTGAGCTTGATAAATAGCGATCGAGATCGCGTCTTCGGCTTTGATTTGGAGTGTATTTTCAGCATCTTCTACAGGATGTGCTAAGAGTTGGAGTCGATAGCGAAAATCTTTGATCAGTTGACTACGAATTTTGTAGTAGTGACTTTAGAAATTTTTGAGAACTGCAGATTCAAGTTGATGAGAC
>JBJTVM010000399.1:0-5847 GCA_046081205.1 Pseudanabaena sp.
TTTTCAAGTGAGCGAGTTACATAGTTTTGTTTTCCCAGCTATTCTCGTTATGAAACTGATTTTGGTGTTTCCAGCGCCGAAGGCGCTGGAAACACCAAAATCAGTTTCATAATGAGAATAGCTGGGAAAACAAAACTATGTAACTCGCTCACTTGAAAACCGCTATATACTGATATTTGCTTGAGTAAACAGCAAAAGCATGAAAGACAAACTCACTCGCAGTCAAGAACGAGTGCTACATCTCCTCCAACATCACGATCGCGCTATATCCGCGCAGGATATTCATTCGGAGTTACGCAATAGTGAAAACAGTGTGGGTCTGGCTACGGTTTATCGATCCTTAGATACACTTAAACTACAGGGTTTAATCAAGGCGCTGACCTTGACCAATGGCGAAACTGTTTATAGTGTTACTCCCGCCGATAAACACCATCTCAACTGTCTCAATTGTGGTAAATCTTTGCCCATTGATTGCTGCCCTATCCATGATCTGGGTAATCAATTAGCCCAAAGACATACTTTTCAAATTTACTATCACACACTTGAGTTTTTCGGCTTGTGTAGTGAATGTCAGCAACAACCTCAATAAAGTCCAAAATTGGGCGGGCTTCGCCTGCCCAATTTTGGGCTTTATACCAAACTAAAACTTGAGAGTGAGCTTGTCTCCACAACCGTATGAGGCTTTTCTTCATCGAACTAATTAAACAAGCATTGACAAATTCTCAATATCTAAAGCAGTTAATTATTGTATCTAGCCTACCTGTACTTATCGGTATGAGCTTTGTACAGATGATCCCTACTTGGGAAATAGTCAAGCCGATCACTGTATTGATATTTTTAATGATGGTTATAGGGTTTGCCTTCAGGTGGCGATCGCAGACTCCTCGTAACCAGAGAGTTATCTTATTTCGACCATTTATCTTTTTCCCATTTTTAGCGATTTTCACTCTGGCAGTACCATTTTTTCTGTTAGTCAACTTAGCCTTTGCCTATCTGGACTACCGTCCCGTCGCCACGTATCAATTTCCAGACTTACCCACAACTCTGTACATTTACGAAAATACCTGCTTTCCCCCAGATAGTCGGACTGAATGTAATTATTACTCCACTGAGATCCGACGTAGACTGTGGATTTTACCAATTACGACGACCTTACTCTCTTGTCCTTGTTTTTTTGAGAAGCCAATTCTCCGAGGTGATATCGCAACTTTTTCGATTGAGGAAAGCCGCGACAAATCCGAAGTTGCTGTCTCTATAGATATGAGATATGGCAGAGTAGTACAGGCAGCTGATTAGTACAAGATCCTAAGAAAGCGATCGCACAAAGGGCTGCGAAGAGTTTAGGGAAACTATCGGTTTTGATGTCGAGTCAACAGCGTTTCAATTAAGTCTTGAGCCGTTTTCAGTCGTTCAGGATCATTGGACTGCGCAACCCATGCAGCTAATTCGTTTAGTGAACCATTGACCAAATGAGCAAAGCCCTCTGCATTATTTGTGTTCAATTTTCCCTGATTCACAACAGTCTGAATGGATTCGTAGAGCAATCCGAACCCATACTGATCGAATTCAACCAAGGTATCTGCAGCTAAAACGGCGGGAGCTTCAATAAAGACTAATCGCCGCAAATCCTCGCGTTGTGCAATTTCTAAAAATGCCTGACAACCGATTACTAACTGTTCCCAAGGCTCTTCTATTGGCGCTACTTTGATGCTGATGTAATTCATCATCTCACTATACGCTTCGGCAACCACAGCTTTAAACACTCCCAACTTATTGCTGAACTGGTGATACAGTGCGCCGCGAGTAATCCCTAGTTCGCTAATGATTTCCTCAGTTCCAGTAGCTGCATACCCTTTTGTGGCAAATAAATAACGAGCCCGATCAAGAATAGCGCGACGGGTGTGGAGAGTTTGCTCGGCTTTAGTTCGCTTGACAGGCATAGGAGTTAGTTAGAATTTAACATTCATACAGTATGTATCTTGACAGGATCAAGACAACTTCTATATATTAGATACATACAGATTGTATCTTTTGTCAGGGACTTTCTCAAGGAGGCTGTAATGCAAGCTGAGTTGGCGACACGCAAAGCCACGATCGCTGATATCCCTTTTCTCGCCAGAATTCAGTACGAAGCATCGCTACCGCCGTTGAATCAGTGCTTTTGGGAAGAGATTTTAGAGGGCACTAAAACAGATGCCTTGCAATTTATCGAAGCAATGCTCAGGGCGAGTGCCTGTAACTGGGGTAATGTGGCGGATTACCTAGTTTTGGAACAGCAGGGAAAGCCTGTTGCAGCGGCGGCAGGCTACCTTCCAAACTCAGAAGATTACTGTCCGCTCTGTCTATCGGGTCTGGATGAGATCGCACAAAATTTGAATTGGTCGCAAGAAGTCGCAACTACCTTTCGTGATCGCTATGAGCAATTTTGGGGTAGCGATTGCTGTCCAGTTTTTCTCGCACCTCAAGCACCCTGGATCATTGAAAACGTTGCGGTTTTACCAGAAGTACGAGGTCGAGGATTAGGAAAAGTGTTACTCAAATCTTTGCTAGAAGAAGGTCGATCGCAACAGCATTCTCACGCGGGAATTATGGTGATCAATGGTAACGATTTAGCACAGAGGACTTACGAATTGATCGGCTTCAAGCCGTATCTCAGTTTTCATGCAGGCTATTTCAGCAAACAGTATGGCATGAACTTTCCTGGCATTACTAAGTTCTGTCTTAATTTAAGTGTTCCAACGGAGGAAGGATGAAAGATCAAACCTGGTATGTTGCTGTACTGATAGGACTGATGTGCGTGATTCGGTTTGGGCTTAGTGTTTTTGGCTATCTTAATCCGCCTATGTTCATGGAAGAGATTGGGCTTTCGCTCTCTTCTAATCCTCAAATGCCCTATGCAATAAGGGCTTGGGCGATTCGAGATATGGTACTTTCTGTGCTGGTTGTCTTCGCTGATAAAACCGCAGTAAAGCTGCTTTTAGCTGGCTGTATCGCGATCGATTTTACCGATATTATTTCTGCTTATTTGAGCGGTGTGGCAGGATTATTTGGTTCGGCAGACGGTTGGTTACTGAAACTCACTTCAACGGCGATCGCTGCTTTACTACTGGAATGTGCAGCCCTAATCTTGCTCTTTTTTCCGCGTACAGCTTCAATAAAATAGGAGAATATTTATGGCGTTCAAAACGGTTCTTGTTGCGGGAGCGAGTCGAGGGATTGGGCTTGCTGTTGCCGAACATCTAGCATCCCGAACTGATCGCTTGCTTTCGGTTTCTCGGACTGAGGCAGAAATTGGGGAGTGGATTCAAGCGGATTTGTCGAACCTAGCGGGTGTGGAAACTGTAGCAAACGCAGTCAAAGACAATTGCTTAGATGCATTGCTATACATGGGTGGCACTTGGGAAACCTATGCGTTTACTAGCCAATATCGTTTTGAGGATTGCTCTGATGCCGACATTGCTCAAGTGATTGCGGTGAATCTGGTGGCTCCGATTCGGCTGGTAAAAGCCCTACTGCCAGCACTCCGTCGCTCCGATAATCCGAAAATCATTTTCATGGGTGCGCTCTCTGGTCGGGATAACTTTCCAGGGCGAGAAGTCGCCAATAGTGCATCTAAGTTTGGGTTGCGAGGTGTGGTGCATTCCTTACGCGAAGAACTGCGATCGCAGCAAATTGGGGTAACGGTGATTAATCCTGGTAATGTTGGCACTCCTGAAGTTTTAGCTGATCTCGCAGCAAATAACTTATTAGGCGGCGAAGCAATTCCCCTAACCGACCTTCTCAGCATTATCGACTGTGTTCTCTCCTTATCACGAGCTACCTGCATCAAGGAGATTGATGTGCCCGCAATGCTCGGTGAGGGAGCTTAGTGCAGTTTATTTCAAGTAGCACTGGTTTTTTGTCGTAATGATACGTAAATTCGGTATATTTGCGCCGCGCTTCGTGCGGCGCAAATATACCGAATTTACGTTAATGTTGAAGAGACAAGAAACTAATAGATAGATGATTGACATTGTAAAAGCTGACCTTAGTTTATCTGCTCATGCGGAAGCTATGATTCAATTAATGGATGAGTATGCACTTGACCCAATGGGTGGTGGTCAAGGTCTACCCGATTACGTTAAGGAAAATCTTCCAATAGAGCTTGCAAAGAGAAAATCAGCTCATGTCATTCTCGCATTTGTTGATTCTCAACCCGCAGGTCTTGTTGTTTGCTTAGAAGGGTTTTCTACGTTTGCTTGCAAGCCATTACTAAATATCCACGATGCCATTGTTTCTTGACCGTACTGTAGAAGAGGCTTGTCCAAACTTCTTTTACAGAAAGCAGAAGAAATTGCATTCGATTTGGGCTGCTGTAAACTTACTCTAGAAGTACTTGAAGGAAATCATGTCGCTCAATCAGCTTACAAGGCGTTTGGCTTCAGTGGCTATGAGCTAAATCCCAAAATGGGCAAAGCATTATTCTGGGAAAAGAAATTAGGAGAGATGCCGAATAGAGCAAAAAGTCCAAGTATTACAGAATAATTCATAGAAGCATAACAAGCGATTAAACTCGGAATGGAAGTATATGTTTCGGCTATGATGCAAAAATAATTACCGTTCGGTTAAGCGCAAGCCGTTATGCTGAAACCCGATATGTCCGTTAAAATTATCTGTTTTTAGCCAAGATTAGACACTCAAAAATGAATCAATTCATAGATGTGTTGCGAAAAATTATTGGCGATCGCAAAGATTAAGTTTTGATGAAAGATCGGGGCATAGAATAGCATTGGATCTGACAATATTGAGAGATTTTTGTTGAGAGGCGATCGCTAGTCGCTCAATTAAGCAGTTAGGTTGACCTTTCGGGCGGAGGAGTTAAGATGACGACAGATAAGAGTATTACTCAGTATTTTGGGGTAAATCTTGCCGAACTATTGTCAGAAAAAATACTAACGGTCTTTTCTAATTTTGATTATGTATCTTATACGAATGCCATATTGCAAAAAGTAAATGATTTGAGCTATAAACAGAGAATTGAGTTACACGCTAATGAGTTATACAAGTATCTACCTGAAGATTATGAAAGATCAATTAGTATATTAATTTCAATTCTTGGGGAAGAGAATCAAAAAGAAACAGGGATGTTTACCAATTTCTATTGGGTTATGCCCATCGGAAAATATGTTGAAATATATGGAATAGATAATTTTGACTTTTCAATGCGTGCTATTGAGGAAATTACCAAAAGAAATACTGGAGAGTATGCTATACGACCTTTCTTAAGAAAATTCCCCGATCAAACAATATATCAATTATTAATTTGGGCGAAATCAAATAATTTCCATTTAAGAAGATTATCTTCAGAAGGGAGTAGACCCAAACTACCTTGGGCTACAAAGCTAGATACTTTTAGTGATAAGCCTGAGCCTGTATTTGAAATTCTTGATATTCTGAAAGAGGATGGCATTAAATTTGTTAAAAAGTCTGTTGCAAATAATATAACTGATTATTTAAAAGTTAATTATGAAGCAACAAAAACATTACTGCTTGAATGGTCTAAATCTGATAATACAAATACTAAATGGATTATAAATCATGCTACAAGAAAAATATCGATCTAACAACCGCTTCAACTTTGCTTAGGGGACAAGTCAGCTTGAAAGTCAAGAAAATGTTATACCGAGAACGATAAGGTTGGCTACTTTTTACCAAGTTTAAGCAATCAAAAATTATTGGCTTTGTTGATGAATATTGAAGCGTAACTTCAGATTTAATTGAAATGTTTCAATCATTCTTTAGTTTTTAGCAGCTCAGTTAATTCAAGAAAAGAAAAATCATGGTGTCATTTTGGTTTAAGTGGTTAGT
>JBJTVM010000400.1:0-2716 GCA_046081205.1 Pseudanabaena sp.
ACAAAATGGCTATGCCATTTTGTGTTTGGGGATTAATTGTTCTGAAATCTTCGCAGTATCGAGCCTTCAGGTACAGACTGAATAATCGTAGTGATTAGCGTTTTTGCACCAAGCTTACCAGATGCATGACTCTGTTCAATATCAGTGATGAGACTTTTGAATAGAAACAATAAACTTAAACCTAAACCCACAATTTGGATATAGCCTGTAACTGCGGTATTAATTCCCAAGCCTCCAGACAAGCAGGCGATCGCGACAGTTAGCAACAACCATAAATACTTATTCTGACTCGGATATCTACCAATCACCCAAATTACAAATAAGCCTGTAACTCCACCACTAATCAAACCATCAACCCATCGCAAAGGAGATATTAGTACACCAATTGCCTCTGTAATAAATACTAGAGAGGCGATCGCTGTTGAAGCTTGTAATTTTTGGACATATCTATGAGTAACTGTGTTTTGAATTTCTAACAGCGATCGCAATACATTTACAGCTAGCAATTCCTTCCCTTCTGTATTCAGCAATCCCAGAATCCTCTCTTTTAAATCTTGAATATCAGGTTTTGGCTGTTCCCAAATCTCTTGACTATCACGTCCATCACTATATTGAATGCGTACTTTAACAGGCTTGGGTTCTACCGATGTTAAAACAATCTCTTGGGGTGAGATCAGTTGACGCATTTCTTCATTTTGCAATGCTTGATGTATAACAAGGCGATCGCACTCAGGATAAAGGTCAGTTTTATTGAAAATCAAAAGAATTGGCTTATAGGATTTTTGCAGATCGGCGATCGCTTCTTGTTCTAGCCGCGTCATATCCCCCGCAATCACAAACAAGATTAAATCAGCTTGCTTAGTAGCTTCTAGGGCGATTACTCCTTGCGCTTCACCACCAACCTCATCAATACCCTGAGTATCAACTAATCGCAGTTGAATTTTGCCGCCCGCGTTCCACTCATAGACAGCAATATTTTGAGTAATGCCATGAATTGCACCTGTCTCGCTCAACTTCTTCCCAAGTAAAGCATTAATTAATGACGATTTCCCCCGTGATACCATGCCAAAAACAGCGATCGCGATCGCGCATTTATCTAGCTTCTCTTCAAGGAATGAGATCTCTGCTCGTTCAGATTCTGTTAATTCTTGGTTGAAGACATTGCGATAGTTGGTGAGGCGATCACGTACCTGTTGGAGATAATCTTGCATGAAAAAGCTAGTCCAGAATATCACTCAAGTTAATCTCAATTTCTGGGATCACACCACTTTTGATCACCATATCTCTAGTATAGACAGACTCATCATAAAAACCTTCAACCAAAGACAGCAGCGTAATCTGGCTACGCATAGGATCAACAATCCAATACTCAGCAATCCCTCTCGCTGCATACTCGGAACGTTTGAAACGATAGTCCCTTGCTTCATTCTCATGTCCAGCCGACACGACCTCAATCACCACTAGTGGGGGCGGCATATCATGGGTAATTGTTCCTCTTTTTGTAGTTTCTAGAGCCGCTCGACATTCTTCGCCTAAAATGATCAGATCAGGGATTCTGACTCTAGCGCGACGACCACTTACCTCTATCGAAACTTCTTTGTATCTCAATAAATGGGCAGGGATAAATTTACCTAATGCGAACAATAGACGCATTGATACATCAGAGTTAAAGATTGATTCTGAGGGCATCGCAACTAATTCTCCATCCTCTAGCTCATAGCAGGTCTCGCTGCCGTCATCATAGGCATAGTATTCTTCGTAGGATAGATACTTGACTTGGGGACTCGCGGCTTGAACCATAAATGTTATTCCATTCGCTGATTACATATTATAGCTGTCGTCATTTGTATTAAGACAAATCAAAACCTAAGAAGCAGATGGCGGCGCTTCGCGCCGCCACTCGTACTCTGGGCTTGTGTCCTAACAATACTGGCGACAGCACAACTATAGCAATCACCTTTCTGATCGCAAATCTGATCGCAAAAAAGAAGATTCGCATTGCGAATCTTCTTTTTTTAGACGCTAACTAGTTCCTTCATTGGTGCAGCGAGAGCTTCTTCCAATGGTGCGCGTCCAAGACGCTCCTCTAGGATATCCATAACTGTGCGCCCGAAGTCGTCATCATCACGCTTCCATGCTTCTAAACAAACCTCGCCAAAGAAAGAACCGAGTGGCTCAGGATTCCAGAGTAGTTTCTTGGCTGTCCAAGGCATCATGCTCATAGGATTGTAGTCAGGTTTGAGAATATTGTTTTTGAAAGCATATTCTTCCAAATGTGTGTGGGGCTGTAAGCCAATAAAAAAGATAGCTGGCTCCACCTTGTCCGCACCAAATATAGATTCCAATTCACGGTGATAGGCGATCGTTTGGCGAATTGTATCTAGGGTTTCATCAATGACATTAAAAGAATAGTTAACCGATACTAACTCATTGAAACCTGCGGCTTTGAGATCGCGGCAATTTTGTAAAACGGACTTGAGGTTATAGCCCATTCGCATTTTCCGAACTAGCTCTTGAGAACCGCTAGTGATGCCAATCTCAAAATAGCTCATACCTGTCTCCACCATTAATTGACAGAGGTAAGGTGTGAGATTGTCTGCACGGATATAAGCTGCCCAATGGATGTCAGTCATACCTGATGCTTTGACTTTTTCTAATAATTCAACGGCATCATCAATAAATTTTTTGGCTGGAATAAACTGAGCATCGGTAAACC
>JBJTVM010000401.1:0-9948 GCA_046081205.1 Pseudanabaena sp.
CATTGTAAGGCTCTAAAATCTCCACTAATGACCGCACAATACTTTCAGGCGTATAGAACTGTCCCCCCTTTTTCCCTTCAGCCAGTGCAAACTGTCCTAAGAAATACTCATAGACTCGCCCCAAAACATCCTGAGCCTGTGCCTCTGCATCCCCTAGCGTAATCGAGCCAATCAAATCGATTAACCCACCCAAAGATTTTTGGTCTAACTTTTGCTGACCATAGACCTTTGGCAAAATCCCTTTGAGTCGCTTTGTATTTTCTCGCTCGATCGCCTCCATCGCCAGATCGACTGTTTTCCCAATATCAGGCTGTTTCGCCTGTCCTTGCAAATACGACCACCGCGCCTCTACAGGCACAAAAAACACATTCTCCGCCGAATACTCATCCCGATCCTCTGGATCGGCTCCTGCATAGTCTCCTTTACCCTCGATCAGCTTTTGGTGCAGCACCTCAAAAGCATCGGAAATATATTTTAGGAAAATCAGCCCTAAAACAATGTGCTTATATTCCGCCGCATCAATATTTTTTCGCAGCTTATCGGCAGTTCTCCATAGTTTTTGCTCAAATGACTCTGAGTTATTTTGCTTGGCTGTTAATTCCGCCATCTTATCCTTAATTTTTAAACTATCTAATCTCTTATATCATTTGATATGAGATCGCCGCTTTTTGGACTTCATAAATGCCATAAAAAGCAGGACGAATCACCTGTTCATAGATGAAATACTTGCCTTTCCAAGATGTTTTGTCTCGCTCTGACCATTGCCAGATACAAACTCCAGCACAATTAAAGGCGCAATAAATTCTTGCCATAGCTTTTTGAATTGGTAATAAGGAGCAAAATCAAAATGACACAGCCTTTAACACTTGATGGTGTAGCCAACGATTTAGATACAGTCAAAGAGATCATGTTTACCCTTGCAAGGCAATATGAACGCATTGATCGTACTGTCGATCAAGTAGCTACTCAACAACAAGCTAATACTGAAGCGATCGCCAATCTGGCAAGATTTATGATGCAGTTAGGTGAAACAATGGCAAGTACACAAGCTGACATTAGGTAAATGCAGGCAGATGTTAGAGAGATGCAGGCAGATGTTAGAGAGATGCAATCTGAAGTTAAAGGCTTGCAAGTTGAAAATCGTAGGATTTTGCAACACATACTTAAGGATGAGTTTTAGGGTTATCAAAAGTTATAAAAAAGCCTCGCAATGCGAGGCTTTTTTATAACTTTTGCAGCAACTTTCTTAGGAGCCAAGCCCTTTAACTGTCTCAAAGAAGAATCTGGCGTTATCTTCGGGCGTGGTGGATAAAATGCCATGACCGAGGTTCATGATGTGCCCCTTGTTACCAGCCTTAGCAACAACTTCTAAAATACGTTCGCGAATGTAGCTCTGTTCAGCATAAAGAACACAAGGATCGAGATTACCTTGGACAGGAATATCACGACCAAGGCGATCGCGGGCATCGGCAAGATCCACAGTCCAGTCAACACTGACGATATCCACCCCAGACTTAGGCATGAGGTCAAGTACACCTGCACTGCCACTAATGTAAAGAATCATGGGCGTGTTGGGATACTTTGCCTTGACCTTATCCACCACCATCTTTTGGTAGGGCAGCGCAAAGGTTTTATAATCCGTTGGGCAAAGGTGTCCAGCCCAAGAATCAAACATTTGTACGACTTGAGCGCCGCACTCAATCTGGTGAATTACATAAGTGCCGATCATTTCGGCAATCTTAGTCAAAAAGCTATGAATGATCGCTGGCTCTTTGTAAGCCATAGCCTTAATCGTAGAATAATCCTTAGAGCCTTTACCCTCAACTGAATAGGCAGCCAATGTCCAAGGTGCGCCTACAAATCCAAGAATTGTCGCTCGATCTTTAACTTCTTCCTTGATCGCGCTTAAAATCTTCCGAATGAAAGGAACAGCAGTATCAGGATCAAACTCTGTTAGAGCATCTACCTGAGCTTGGGTGCGAATTGGAGACTCAATAATTGGTCCTCTGCTTTCAATGATGTCAAAGTTAATGCCGATACCTGTGAGGGGTGTGAGGATATCGGAGAACATAATCACGCCATCAGGTTGAAAAGCTCGAAATGGTTGCAAAGAAATTTCGGCGGCGAGTTCAGGGATTTCTGATCGCTCTCTAAATGTTGGATATTTATCGCGCAAATCACGATACACCTTCATGTATCTTCCTGCTTGGCGCATCATCCATACTGGTGGACGATCCAGTACTTCACCTCTTGCTGCCCTTAGCAAGCGATCATTTCCTCCCATAATCAACTCTTTCCTGTATTTTTAAACTTTTTTATAATAGTGCTTTTGAATTATAGAACGTGGAGTACCAGACACCAATAAACTAAAGTGGGGCGTAAAGGGCAAGGTTTTAGTTCTTTCCTGCCAAATCATAGGGAGAGCCATCGGTTCATGACTAAATTTAGGCTTTATTTAATTTCTGATGGCGATTTGATTACTTATACTTTCTTTAAGATATGTTATTAATACTTAAGCCATGAATACTTTGCTAAGTACTTATTAAGTAAAAGTTTTGGCTAAATAATGGCTAGGTTTAAATACTGTGATTAATGAAGGAGCAAATTTGGTAAAGGATGCTGACCCGTCGGTAGATACGACATCAGATCCATCCTTGCGATCGCCTGAGGTAAAGTCACCTCTCCAAAGAGTGCTGGCGATCGCAGTTACTTTGGCGATCATGGCGATCGCTATAGTTTTTTGGATATTTAGTCCACCGCTCGATCAATATACACAGTCAGTTTTAAATCTTTCAGGCGATCTTGTACAGGGACGCTCAATTTTTGTGATGAATTGTGTGGCTTGTCATGGGCAATGGGCTAATGGCAAGGTTGGCCCCAGCTTGCATCGTGTGTCCGATCGCAAGTCCGATGCGCGGCTAGTCCACCAAGTTGTCAGTGGTGAAACTCCACCCATGCCACAGTTTCAACCAAGTCCTCAAGATATGGCAGATTTGTTAAGTTATCTCAAGCAATTATAAAAAGAGCGGTGCATCGCACCGCTCTTTTTATAATTGGATTTGGAGCAATTCACCAATCCCTTTTTCGGCGACATCCAGCATTTGATTAAGCTGCGATCGCGAGAATGTATCCGATTCGCCAGTACCTTGCACCTCGATCAGCTTGCCACTGCTGTCCATAACCACATTGAGATCGACACTTACAGCGACATCTTCTTTGTAATTTAAGTCCAAAATGGGGACACCCTCCAATAAACCTACAGACACAGCCGCAACAGCATTACGAATTGGCGATCGCATGATTTTGCCTTCAGAGAGTAAGCGATCGCAGGCTGCTTTGAGGGCTACAAATCCTCCCGTGATGCCACCTGTGCGCGTACCACCATCGGCTTGTAGCACATCAACATCAACGGTAAAAGTGTAATTAGCGATCGCGGTCATATCTAGTGCGGCTCTCAGACTTCGGCCAATTAGCCTTTGGATTTCTTGAGTACGCCCTGATAGTTTCATAAATTCCCGTTGCTGACGCGGAACTGTAGATGCAGGCATCATCCGATATTCGGCTGTTAACCAACCTTGATTACTCCCAGTCAGGAATTTCGGTACGCCTTCTTCGATGGAAACCGTACAGATCAATTGGGTATCGCCAAATTTTGCCAACACTGAACCCGCAGGAGCTTGAATAAACGGATACTGCAAGTGCACTGGGCGCAGTTGATCCCAATCTCTACCATCGGGACGTTGGATAATCGGTAAATCGCTCATGCTCAATTATTATCTTTGTTCTTACTATTTTTCTTTGGAGGCAGTTCACGCTTTGAGGGTAAGTTTAAGCGCTCATCAGGTCTCAGTTCCAGCGCTTTGGAGAAGGCAGCGATCGCCTCTTTTTCTCGTCCCATACTTCGCAATAACAATCCTTTAGCACCCCAAGCATCAGCACTGCTTGGATCTAGCTTGATGGCTTCTTCTACTTTCGCCAGAGCTTCATTAGGCTTATTATTTCGATTTAGGACTAATGCTTGGGCAAGTAAATCTTCAACGGATAAAGGGGTTGGGGTTGCAGTTGATGATGGTGTTGTCGGGGTCGGTGCGATCGCTGTTGGGCTGGGTAAGTTGGGAACTACAGGGTTATTAGTTACTGCGGGCACATTCTTGGCAGTTTTACTAATGACGACAAGGCTAATTAATAGCAAACCCGCAAAGCCACCAGAAATCCAAACCCAAACTGGTAATGATTTGTGTGATGCCTGTTGAAAAGTGACAGTTTGAGGCTGTCTAAGTGTTTCCACTTGGGAGTCTGAGGATCGTGTGATCACCTGTGGCGTGGTAATGACTGTTTCGGCATTACTAGGAAGATTACTGCTGCCAACAACTGTGGGTAAATCATGATCTATGACTTTGGGCAAAGATGCGATCGCTTCTAAAACTTCTGAAGCCGTCTGATAGCGTTGACGGAAATCGTAACGTACCATTTTGTCGAGAATATCTAGAAATTGTGTTGAGTAATGCCCCTGTAAGCGATCGCGCCAAATCAATTCCGCCGTTTCAGGATGTTCACCAAATGAGCGTGGCTCTGCACCTGTAATTGATTGGATTGCCATCATCCCCACCGCATAAATGTCACTACTAAAACGCGGCTTGCCATTAAGTTGCTCGATGGGCATATACCCAGGGGAACCGATCGCGATCGTCAGATTTGTATTCCCTTGGGGATCAACAGCCAAACCACCAATTTCTTTAACTGCGCCAAAATCGATCAAAACAATTTTGCGATCGGATTTACGACGAATTAAGTTGGCTGGCTTAATATCACGATGGACAAAATTGTGATTATGCACATATACCAGTATTTCTAAAACCTCTTTGAGCAAGGCAATCACCACCGCTTCAGGCGATCGCTTGCCATTACCAATCTCCTGTGTGAGATCAGTCCCATCAGCAAATTCTTGGACTAAATAAAATTCTTCGCCTTCCTGAAAATGGGCGAGTAACCGTGGAATGAGATCGTGAGATCCCAGAGAATAAAGCATCTCAGCTTCTTGATCAAAGAGACGCTTAGCAGTTTCCAACACAAAAGGCTCGTGAGACAGAGGCTTAAGCTGCTTCACCACACAGTGAGGATGCGTTGGCAAATCAATATCTTCAGCCAAATATGTCTGACCGAAGCCACCACCACCAAGGTGACTAATAATTTTGTAATGTCCTCTAATTATGGTGTTTAGCACATTTTATCTATTTGTTTTCTAGGTGGTGATTGGAAATTTAAGGTCATTATAAGGCTTCGATACTAATAAGAGGCGAAGCAAACCCTGTTATTTTTATAGAGATCGCCTGTTTTAATTTCAGCAATTCTCGTTATGAAACCTATTTTGTTGTTTCCATCGCCGAAGTCGCTGGAAACAACAAAATAGGTTTTTTGAAAGCCCGCCAACGGCGGGCTTTCAAAAAACCTATTTTAATAATGAGAATTGCTGTTTTAATTCGACTTTTGTGATGTATTTGTGCAAACATTTGCTAGTATAGAAATCGCTCTTTGAGCAACCGAGCAAATTTAGGGTGACTGGCGCAGTGGTAGCGCATCGGACTCTTAATCCGCTGGCCCTGGGTTCGAATCCCAGGTCACCCATTAGCAAAATTGAGAGGTACATCGCTTAGCGACGTACCTCTCAATTTTATTGGATATATCAAGAACTTTGAAAGCGTCCTAACGCTTTCAAAGTTCTTGATGGGGCTTATACCTATCTGTGCCGCAACATAGGAAGAGCGATCGCTATTCCTATGTTGGTAATTAGAGAACTACACCCTTAGGAGCAGGAATAGAAGGTTGTAAATACATGGTCAGGAACTGCAAGCCATTATTGGCAAGGTAAGGAAGTTTCTGAATCTTCTTCAACCATTCAGGAGCATTGGATTCATCAATTTTCGAGAGCTTGGCATTATTCTCTTCGCACTTCTTCAGGCAAGCCCAGAACTTAGGATTTTCTAGATCCACAATTACAGGAAATGCCTTCGCAGCATCACGATTGGTTTCCCGCAGAACTTCATCGACATACTTTCTAGTATCCATACCGATGGATTCGTAGAACTCATTGCGAACACAAATATCATTTAGATACATGGTGGCAAATACTGATAGCAAGAAGAACTTACTCCAGAGATTAGCTCTGATGCCCTTGATATTATTTTGCTCACTGCGAAGAAGCAAGCTACAGAAATCACCATGGCGGCTCTCATCTTGGCACCAATTTTCAAAGAAATTGAAGATCGGGTAGATGCGATATTCAGGATGTGCAAGGAAATGTTGGTGAATCTTGATGTAGCGCCAGTAGCCGATCTTTTCCGAGAGATAGGTGGCGTAGAAAATAAACTTCGGTGCAAAGTAAACGTATTTCTTGGTCTTTGATAGGGTTGAAAGGTCAAGTTGCAGATCAAAATCTGGCATCGCCTTATTCAAGAAACCAGCATGACGAGCTTCATCACGGCTCATCAGACTAAAAATTTCTGCCATCAAAGGGTTTTTGTCCTTAATTTTGACAGCAATTTCCTTGTATAGCAAAAACCCTGAAAACTCGGAAGTACAAGAGCCTTCAAGGAATACACGGAAATGCTCTCTCACTTTGGGATCGATGTGGTTCCAGTCTTGGTTGAAGTCAGCAGTTCGGACAAAGTGACGACGGTTATAGTCAAATTTAAATTCTTCGAGGATAGCTTCATAGTCTGGCTTCAGATCGAAGATATCCATATTTGCCATCGCTTCAAAGTCAGTAGTGTAGAAGCGTGGTGTTAGGATCGTTTCGCGTCGGCCAGTCCCGTTAACCTTTTGTTGGTTTGACTGGCTTACATCGGGTTTAGAAGGGGTAGCTACCATACTCTCTGTTTCTTAAATGCTGAATAAAGGTGGGGATAAATTGCAGTTTAAATACCTATCTGACTGCCTATTTTACGACTAGTGTTTAGTTTATGGGTAGTTATATCTAGAAATAAGGTCTGCTTGTTAAGAAGCGTTAAGCAAGATCCCTGAAGCAAGCTGTGAGATTTGCAACAGTTAGGGACTTACTAACTAAAGTACCGATGGCTTCGACTCCGCTCAGCCATCTAAAGTACCTGGGGCTGAGCGTAGTCGAAGCCCTATTTTTCTCATAAATGATTTAGGAATGCTGTAGCTTGTTAAAAGGGTGTAAAACTGTTAATTGCCCAGAATTTTTAGACTCAAGCGGATAAGACAGGCAAACTATGATCTCAGGGGAAATTAAAAGTCAAATCGATCGCATTTGGGATGCTTTTTGGTCAGGTGGGATATCGAACCCCCTTGAGGTGATTGAGCAGATTACTTATTTGCTGTTTTTAAAGCGCCTTGATGAGCTACATACCCTAGAAGAAAACAAGGCAAACCGTACCAAGAAACCAATGGAGCGGCGGATTTTTCCAGAGGGCAAGGATCATAAAGAACGTGATTATGATGAGATGCGCTGGTCTAGGTTTAAGCACGTTGCGGCGGCGGAGATGTATGAGCTTGTTAACGATCATGTTTTTCCGTTTTTGCGATCGCTAGGTGGGGACGGTTCGACTTACGCGCACCACATGAAGGATGCGAGGTTTACGATTCCGACTCCTGCCTTGTTGGCTAAGGTTGTGGATGCTTTAGATGGTGTACCGATGGACGATCGCGATACGAAGGGCGATCTCTATGAATATATGTTGAGCAAAATTGCCAGTGCTGGACAGAATGGGCAGTTTCGGACACCGCGCCATATTATTCAGTTGATGGTGGAGCTAACTGCACCGACGGCGGGGGATGTGATTTGTGACCCTGCGAGTGGGACTTGTGGCTTTTTGGTAATGGCGAATGAGTATTTGCGATCTCATTACCCTGAGATTTTGCGCGATGCCAAACTCAAGGATCATTTTCATCATCGGATGTTTCACGGGTTTGACTTTGATAACACGATGCTACGAATTGGCAGTATGAATATGCTGTTGCATGGTGTGGAAAATCCTGATATTCGCTACAAGGACTCATTGGCTCAGGAACACGCAGGGGATGAGGGAGTCTATACGCTGATTTTGGCTAATCCTCCGTTTGCGGGTAATTTGGACTATGAGAATACGGCTAAGGATTTGTTAGAGATTGTCAAAACTAAGAAGACGGAATTGCTATTCCTAGCCTTGTTTTTGCGGCTTTTGAAGACGGGCGGACGAGCTGCGGTGATTGTGCCTGATGGTGTTCTATTTGGGTCATCGAAAGCACATAAGGAACTTCGCCAAGCTTTAGTAGAAGAGCAAAAATTAGATGGGGTGATTTCTTTGCCTAGTGGGGTTTTTAAGCCCTATGCGGGAGTCTCGACGGCGATCTTGTTATTCACAAAAACGGATTCGGGTGGTACGGATTTTGTGTGGTTTTATGATGTGAAGGCGGATGGTTTGAGTTTGGATGATAAGCGATCGCCTTTGTTGTCTGATGATAAGCAGGGGGCTGTACCTGTGACAGCGTTGACGGATGAGGAACATTCTAAAAATAATTTGCCTGATGTGCTGAGGCGTTGGCAGGGGCGCAATACGACGGAACGCGATCGTGATCGCACGGCTCAAAGTTTTTGTGTGCCGAAGGCGGATATTGTGGCGCAGGGCTATGATTTGAGTTTAAATCGTTATAAGGAAGTGGTACATGATGAGGTCGATCATCGCGCTCCTCAAGATATCATTGCGGATTTGGCTAGGTTGGAGGCTGAGATTCAGCAAGGGATGCGAGAATTAGAAAACATACTGGGATGAGATGCTATGAAAAATCTTAATGAGATCAGGCAAGTTTTGTCAGTACAAAAAAAGTCTTTGTGTGAAAGGTATCAAATCACTGAGTTAGGTGTGTTTGGCTCTTATGCGAGGGGTGAGCAGACGGAGACGAGTGATGTGGATATTTTGGTGGATTATGAGGTTGCACCAACTTTTATTATGCTGGTGGAGCTTCGAGACTATTTAAGTGATGTTTTTGGTTTGAAGGTGGATATTGTGACCAAGAACGGGCTAAAGTCTCGGATTCGCGATCGCGTTTTGGCTGAGGCAATTTATATATGAAGCGTAGCTATACGGACTTTTTGCAGGATATTCTGGACGCGATCGCAGAGATTGGTGTCTTTGTCAGTGGCGTTAGTTTTGATGATTTTGAGGCTAATAGGGAAAAGACTTTGGCTGTGGTGAAGTTGTTGGAGGTTATTGGGGAGGCTGTGAAGCAGATTCCTAATGATCGCCGTGATTGTTATCCCGATGTTCCTTGGAAGTCAATTGCAGGGATGAAGGACGTTATGGTGCATGAGTATTGGCAGATTGATGTCGCTGTTGTATGGGCAACGGTTCAGCGTTTTTTACCTTCATTAAAGGAAGTTGTGGAGAAGGAATTAGCGGAAATATTGAGATGAGCAAGGTCGAAGGGAACACACTTGGTAAAAATAATTTAGATGAGAGGCAGAAATGATTAACTGGACTAAAACGAATCTTGGAGATTGTTGTGAAATCGTTTCAGGGTCAACACCAAGTACTAATGTTGAATCTTTTTGGAATGGTAATATTTGTTGGGTTACTCCTAAAGATTTAAGTCATCTTAATGGAGCTTATATTTCTGATACTCCTAGAAAATTAACACAATCAGGTTTAGATAGCTGTGGGGCTGCAATTCTACCTAGTAATTCTGTGCTGTTTAGTTCCCGCGCACCTATTGGACACGTTGCAATTAACTCTATCCCAATGGCTACGAATCAAGGTTTTAAGAGCTTTGTACCAAAAGACAATAGAGTTTATTCTAAGTTTTTATATCATTGGCTGCGAAAAAATCGTGCTTATTTAGAGAGTCTTGGCAATGGTGCAACATTTAAAGAAGTTTCTAAAAGCATTGTATCTAGAGTTGAAATTGCGCTTCCTCCCCTCGCTGAACAAAAACGTATAGCAGAGATACTCG
>JBJTVM010000402.1:0-2585 GCA_046081205.1 Pseudanabaena sp.
TGGTAAAGAGGTGGGGAAAAAAATAACAGGAAGAGGTGAGACATCTACCCTCCCTGCGAGTTTTGAAGAGAAACCAAAGAGGGGGTGGCGGTCCCCCCCCCCACTTCTTGGATTGATTTCCTACTATAGCCATAAAAAACCCGCAGGAGGCATTCTTGCGGGAGAAATTATGTAGATACGTCGCTAGTGAGTATATCGTCCTGCTTTTTTCTTTTTTAAGTGGTGACTTAACTCACAGCAAGTTAGCGATCATGTGACAGCTTTCTTGTGACAGAGATCACAAGTACCTAGCCAGACAGAAAACCATATTTTGCCTGCATCAGCCTGACTGTACTAATCGACACTTTTACAGATCGTCCTTTAAACGTATAAGAAATTAGGGTTAAACTTGCATCAATTTGCAATTTGCAGTTTTACTGTTGTTGCTCAAAATAATCTGTTACAACTTACAGCAATTATCAATCAACGGCATCACAAGATATTTTTTAAAAGTGTTGGTTTATAGCACTTTTAAAAAATATCTTGGCTTGGGTTTGAGTGCAAAGCAGTGTAAATGTGGGGAGAACCGACGAAGTTAATACCAAAGCATGAGATGGTATAGCAATTTTATGCCTTTAAAACCCATTCTGGGTTTGATTTTCAACTCATAAAAGTTTCTTCATGCTCTTGAGAGTTGGGATAAACACTTAACAATTCAAATAGTGGTGTATGGATCTAATCATGGCAAAAGTCATAATAAAAAGAAAGAATTATTTTGCACGTTTTTTGGCGATCGCAATTGGAGCTGCAATATTTGCTGTATTTACTCCCGCCATTGCCCATGCAGTGGAGACAGGCACACTAGAGTCTTTAACCAAAAGCACAGGCGCTCTAAAGCTATCTGTTGATACAAGTTGGGTACTGATCACGGGATTTTTAGTGTTTTTTATGCAATGTGGATTTGCAATGCTAGAGGCTGGGCTAGTGAGGCAAACGGGGGTAGTAAACACGCTTGCCGAGAACTTTATCGATGCGGCTGTCACCCTTTTAGCTTGGTGGACTACTGGCTTTGCGATCGCCTTTGGCACAACTAGTAATGGATTTTTTGGAGTAGATGGATTCTTTTTAAGTAATGCTTTTACTTTAAATAATGGAGCGATCGAGTATGCCATGGGTTCGGGAGGTTCCACTGCCCCAATCAACACATTGACGCTGTTCTTTTTTCAGTTTGCTTTCTCAGCAACGGCAAGTACGATCACCACAGGGGCAATGGCGGAGCGGACAAAATTTAAAGGTGATTTAATCTATGCCTTTATTATGGGTGCGTTCATGTATCCCATCGTCGTACATTGGGCTTGGAACAGTGGCGGATGGTTAAACAAACTCAATTTTCATGATTTTGCAGGCAGTGCCGTTGTCCATACTGTGGGCGGATGGACTTCTCTAGTTGGGGCATACTTACTCGGTCCACGTCCCGATCGCGTATGGGGGCAAATTCCACCAGCACATAACCTTGGCTATGCCACAATTGGCACCATGATTTTATGGTTTGGTTGGTATGGATTTAATGCAGGTTCAACTCTGACCTTAGAGAATACAGGGCTAGTGGGCTTAGTCGTGGTGAATACAACCCTCGCTGCTTCGACTGGTGCAATAGCCGCCATGCTCTATATTTACTTTCGCTTTAAGCAATGGCACTTATTCTGTGGACTCAATGGCTCGTTGGCAGGCCTAGTAGCCGTAACCGCAGGTTGTGCCTACATTATGCCTTGGGCGGCTGCATTGATTGGCTTAGTCGCTGGGGTATTGGTTCTAGTCGTCGTGGACATCATTGAGTGGTTTGAGATTGATGATCCTGTAGGGGCCTTTGCTGTGCATGGCTCTTGCGGCATGATGGGAACGATCGCTGTCGGTTTGTTAGGACATCCCGCTCTGACCATCAACAAAAAAGCAGGATTATTGTTGGGCGGAGGCTTTGATTTACTTGGTGTCCAGCTTGGTGGGGTCGCAGCGATCGCACTCTTCACAGTAGCTTTTTCATTTTTGATGTTTGGACTATTAAAAGCTGTCGGTCTACTACGAGTCAGTGAAGAAGCCGATCGCATTGGCATTGATGTTTACGAACATGGTGCATCAGCTTGGCCAGATGTTTATCCCATCGATGATCTGCAATTTGATGATGATGATGAATAAAGTAACGTGAATTCGATATAGCCATTTGCGCCGCGCGAAGCGCGGCGCAAATGGCGCAAAATGGTAAAAATCGCGGAGCGATTTTTACCATTTTGCGCGTTCGTCGAATTGACGTTAAAGTAAATAGCAACGCTTAGCACTGACATATACCAGCAATTCTCATTATTACAATCGTTTTTTAAAAAGCCCGCCAAAGGCGGGCTTTCAAGTTGTTTCTATCGCCTTCGGTGCTGGAAACAACACAATCGATTTCATAATGAGAATTGCTGGTCATTTACTTTTTTTAGTGTTTTTCTAAGGTGATTTTGCTAGTATTATTCGGATAGCTTGTGCTGCTAAAACTCAATTCTCAAGACTTTGTTTTTATATCTATAGACATCAATGTTAAGACAAAGCCAAAACCCAAAAGAGAG
>JBJTVM010000403.1:0-2497 GCA_046081205.1 Pseudanabaena sp.
GCCTGATTTTAGGCAAACTTACCCTCATCTCAGACATTGGAATCTGTTTAAAACTGTAACTCATGACTACCTACTGATTAATAATATCTTTCATTACTCGACCAGTAATCTATGTATTGAATGATTACATACTTATCCATAATATGTCAATAATGTTTTACAACATCTTACGTGTTTTACATTTTATGTCTAAAAACAATGCTGAGAGAGTCTTTGGCTTTTTTAGCTGTGATTTTTATATGTGATTATTAAACGAGGCTATATAATAGCCGATTGCCATTCAAGAGTATGGTGGTAAATTATGAATACAACTTTCAAATTTGATCTTTAAATGCAATCTGGCAACCTGTAGATTTGCTCAAGCTCACCTTGCTCGAATTCTATGAACTATTCATCAAACCGAGTGAAACTCTCTACAAAATTGCAATTTCATATTGTTTTTGAGCAATATTTTTAAGATGCAGATGATTGTAATGGCGATCGCTATACCAACTTGTGATTGAATGGCAATGATTTACAACGGTGTTAGCTTAAGTGGCAATTTATAACTTTCGGAATAAAGCGACCGAAGACATAAACTATGGTCGTGTCACCAAAAACAGCTTAAAACTTTTACCCAAAACATTACATCAAAAGGCTCAAATCAAGCTTGCTCGAATTTCTGCGGCAACCTCACTCGAAGACTTACGCGGACTCCGTGGAAATCGCCTAGAAACTCTGCAAGGAGATAGAGAAGGACAATACAGCATCCGTATCAACGATCAATATCGCATTTGTTTCCGATGGCTACAAGAGAATGCTTATGATGTAGAAATCATTGACTATCACTACTGATCGCCATAAATTATTTTTATTAAAAACATTAGACTTGTATCACAACCAATCATGCAGCAAACTCACCTAACACCTATTCACCCTGGGAAAGTTTTACAAGATGAACTAGAAGAAATTAATATCTCCTCAGATGCCTTAGCGAACCATATAGAAGTATCATCCAGCATCATCCACGATATTTGTGATGGCAAAAAGGATATTACCGCACTACTAGCCATGAAGTTGTCTCGTGCATTGGGAGCCAGTCCCCAATTTTGGCTAAATCTTCAAAATAATTGGGAGATTAGCCAGATTAAAGAATCCGAATATCAAAACATCCAATCAATCGCCGCTTAAACCAACGCAAGACTCAGAACAAGCTGGCACTCGTCCCATCATCATTTTTCAAGATAACACTGTTTCTAAATTCACTATCGAATTCACTTTGACTTAACTGGATACAAAACAAGATCCAAAAAAAGACGGTGCATTGCACCGTCTTTTTTTTGTCTTATCAAGCGTTGTAATTAGCGATCGCCACGCATTAACAACAACTGCACCAATTGCAACGCCGCATAAATCGCCGTAGCCACATATGTCCATGCTGCGGCATTAAGCACCTTACGAGCGCCACTATTTTCTTCACCTTGGAGAATACCTAACTCATCAATTAATCGCAAAGCACGGCTAGAAGCATCAAACTCCACAGGTAAAGTCACAATGTGAAATAGGATCGCACTCGCAAACAAAGCAATACCAATATTAATGAAAACTACACTCAGACTGCCAAGGGAAGTCAAGAACAGTCCAGCCATCACCATTAAAGGCCCAAAGTTAGCACCAATATTTGCCACTGGCACTAGCGAAGCGCGAAGATTCATAAATTGATAGCCACGCACATCCTGCAAAACGTGACCACATTCATGGGCAGCGATCGCTGCGGCAGCTAGAGATGGCGAAGCATAAACTGATTCCGATAGACGCACAGCCTTCGCAGAAGGATCGTAGTGATCGGTCAGTGCTCCTGCTACTTGCTCCACAGTCACATCATGAATACCCATACGTTGCAAAATTGTCTTCGCAACCTGTGCGCCTGTCATGCCGAGACTTGAGCGCATATCTGCATATTTTTCGTAAGTCGCTTTGACTCGTTGCTGCGCCCAAAACATTAAGATCATCCCTGGGATGAGGATCAAATAGGATGGGTGAAAAAACATTTACTTTTCTCCTTCTGATATTTCTATATACGATTATGCCCGTACTGCCATAGTTTCTGGTGGTAGTGAAAACACTACCCGCATAGCTAAAGCCTTTCAAGCAAGCGAAGTAGGTTTCCCCGCCTTCGGCGGGGAAACCTACCCGTACTTCACTAGACTGAATAAATTCAGAGCGATCGCTCCAATAACGCCACCCACAAACGACGCGATCCAATTTGGGAGCTATAAAACAATAAATCAATTAATAGTTTTAAGGCTAAGCGCTGGATTTCATCGGGTTTAGCCTGCTCCTCTTCAGCCATCCGCTCTTGATACAACCCATTAAAGCGATCGAGATAATCACCTAAAATTGGTTCACGGTGCGGTGGACGCTTAAGAGCCGTAGATTTTTCTAACTGGGCGACAGCGTTACGGATAGCAAATTGTTGCTGAGCCGCCAAAGTACAACTGATTAAAGTCATTGCTCT
>JBJTVM010000404.1:0-2338 GCA_046081205.1 Pseudanabaena sp.
CCCAGCATCAATGGAACCAGAGCGGCTACCCATCACCAAACCTTCAAGGGGAGTAAATCCCATAGTCGTGTCAATACTCTGTCCATTCTGAATGGCAGCTAATGAACATCCATTCCCTAAATGACAGGTGATTAAGCGTAAATCTGCGACTTTGCGATGGAGAATGCTTGCGGAGCGATCGCGACAATATTGATGACTGATACCATGAAATCCATAGCGACGAATCCCTTGCTCAGTATATTTTGTAGGAATCGCGTAAGTATAGGCGGCAGGAGCTAAATGAGCATGAAAAGCGGTGTCAAATACTGCCACTTGCGGAATATTCCCAAACACCTTTTCGGCAGCGATAATCCCTTCCAAATTGGCGGGATTATGTACGGGTGCAAATATCGCTAATTTGGCGATCGCCTCTTTCACCTGCTCATTAATGAGCGTACTTTGGCGATATTCTGCACCACCATGCACTACTCGATGCCCGATCATATCCACTTCTGAAGGGCTTTTAAGAACTGGAGATTCGCCACTCCACAGGGTTTCGAGCATATGCGCGATAATCTCAGGACGTGAGGTTGCGGCAATTTCTTCTTCTAAAACCTTTCCATGCTGAGGTTTAACCCTTATTTCTGCAACCCCATCATGGTGCGTCCAGTCGATGCTCGCTTCCCAAATTGCTTCTGGTGGCGTATCAGGTAACACATCTTCTAAATTGTATAAACAGCTTTTTTGACTGCTCGATCCTGCATTGAGAACTAATATCTTCATTGTTTTTGTATCTACTTTGACTGCTCTCACACTTACGATAACTTGGTCGCGATCGCCCGCAGATCGGCAACATCTTCCGCACCCTTTGGAGGCACAATTTCTACATCTAGCAATCTAAAACCCACTTGCATTATTTCTTGCAAAATATCATTGGAATCGCCAATATAACGAGTCGCAATCCCATCATGGATGACTTGCCGCGATCGCGGCTCGAAATTCTCCAACCAAGAGGCACTTTGGGGAATTTCATTACACATTGTGTTAATTGCCAAAATCCCCTTAGGTTTGAGAATTCGCATAATGTTCTCCAAGAAACGGCGACGATCGCTACCAATAATGCAATGAAAACAACGCCCATCTAACGCGATATCAAAAGATGCATCATCAATCTCAGCCAAGTCCAGTACATTCGCTTCTAGAAATGTCGCCTTAACTTCTGCCTTTGCTGCATTTTCGTTCGCCCAAGCGATCGCATTCGGCGCAATATCCACACCTACCACTTCATAACCCGCCTGCACAAAGCGAATACTGAGATTACCAGCTCCACAACCTAGCTCTAACAGCTTACCCTGCTTGGGGAAAGCCATTTTTTGGATCATCGGCTGCCAGCTATGGAGCCAATCTTCGTCATATCCACTACTCCAACCCTCATAATTTGGATCATTACGTCTATTCTGATAGGCGCGGTCATGACCGATATAATTGGTTCGCATTAAGCTCTCCACTTGAGTAGCGCATATTTTTACGATTAGGAATCACCCAGCAAACTTTTAAGTCCCTGACAGCGATCGCAAATCGGCATCCATAAAACTACGATCGCCTAAAACTTTGAGCATTGGGCCTAATGCACCAAACTGAACTACGCTCAGGGAGGCGGCTGGAACATCAATGCGATCGCGATATCTACCCATATCGATTCCCAATAAACCACAGAGAATGACGCGGATGGTTGCCTTGTGTGAAACGACTAATACATTACCCGATGGATACATTTCTTGAATTTCGGCAATTACCAATGAAGCTCGACTGGCAAGCTGTACTGCTGTTTCGCCGCCTGTGGGTGGATTCCATGCAGGTTCCGTTAACCAATGGAGATAATCATCACTATAATTCTCTTTGACAAAATCATTGGTTAGACCTTCCCATTTTCCATAACGTAATTCTTTCAAGCCATCTCGAAATTGCATTTCCATGCCGATCGCTTGGCATAATGGCGTAGCTGTGGCGATCGTGCGTTTCATCGGACTGACAAATACCGCATCCCATGCGATCGCTTTATGCGCGTCGCCAAAGGCAGCAGCCATTTTTTCACCGTTAGCAGTTAACTCAGGGTCAAGATCCCCACAATAGCTACCAGTGCGACTATAGGCAGTTTCTCCATGACGGAGCAGATATAGTTTTAGGCTCATAATTCCTTATTGATTTATTCCCCTCTCCCAGTGGGAGAGGGGCTGGAGGGGCTTAATGCGGATAACGCCAGTTCACGATTTCAGGCTTATCGATGCCATGCTCATAGGCATATTGACGACATTCAATTTGTTGATTGCGTAGGGTTTCCTTCGCATGAGCGCTGATA
>JBJTVM010000405.1:0-2213 GCA_046081205.1 Pseudanabaena sp.
TCTTGTGGCTCGTTTGATCGGCAATTGCTCTAAAGTCACTAACCCAAATATTTCTCCAAAGCTGTTTCCACAAGATCCTTCATCGAAGCACCCTTTTCCTCAACGGCTTTTTTGAGCAATTCATAGGACTTTGCTGAAAGCGTAACGCGATGACGGACATCTTTACGTTTGCCTTTAGAGTCAGTTTTATCTACTTCAGGAACATAGCTTTCCGCATACTTGTGTAAGTCTTCGATACCCTTGCGATCGCAAAAATCACCAAAAGTTTCACCCGCAACTCGTTCATTTCGGAAGTAAACAAATAGAGGCTCTAAACCTTGTTCCAGATTGTTAATGTGCAAACGCTGAACATAGGGCTGAGCCAAACGAGTCGAGTTAAAGCTACCACCTAGCCAGACTTGATATTCATCTACGGCACTGCCCACAAAAGCAAGTTCCGCCATGTAGGGTCGGGCGCAACCATTAGGACAGCCCGTCATGCGGGTGACAAAGGTTTCATTCTCTAAGCCCAAACGTACTAGTAGTTTACGAATTCTGGCTAATACGTTGGGTAATGCGCGTTCTGACTCAGCGATCGCTAGTCCACAAGTCGGGAAAGCAGGGCAAGCCATTGAATAACGCACAAGGGAATCAATTTGATCGGGAGCAAGAACACCACAACGATCTAGAATCTTTTGAATCTCTTCTTTTTCATCGGCAGCAACTTCTGTAATCAACAAGTTGTGATTGGGAGTAAGCACAAAATCATGGTGGAATTTCTCACTGATTTCCCGCAAAGCAGTTTTAAGTTTTAGATTTTCGCGATCGCTTACTCGACCATTCTCAATCGAGACACCGACAAAATATTTGCCATCTCCCTGCTCATGCCATCCCAAATAATCCTGATATTTGAAATCTGGCAATTCGCGAGCCGCATCAAGCTTGGTTGGATAGTATTCCCATAAAACTTGATTGAACTTCTCTAAACCCCACTCATGCAAAATATGCTTGAAGCGAGAATGACGACGATTGTGGCGATCGCCATAGTCCCGTTGCAATGAAACGATTGCCTTAATCACATCATAAATTTGAGCAACAGGCACAAAGCCAATGCAGTCAGCCATGCGCACGATCGTCGCATCATTATTGTGGGCGCGACCTAAACCACCACCGACATAAACGTTAAAACCTTCTAATTCGTTTTGAGCATTGGTAATCACCACCAAAGCCAAGTCATTGGTATAGAGATCGACCGAGTTATCACCAGCAACCGCGATCGCAATTTTAAATTTTCTTGGCAGATACTGCACACCATAGATTGGCTCAGTATCACTGATGTTAGTCTTAGCTGACCCCGTTCCCTGCCGATTTCTTGCCTCAGTTACTTCTGGTGCTTCGGAAGAAGTAACTGCTACTTCACCGTCAAGCCAAATATCGTAATAAGCGCCAGCTTGTGGTGCTAGTAAATCCGCAATTTTAAAAGCATATTCACGAGCATAAGCATATTCTGGCTTATTTTTAAAAGGGACTGATGGAGCCATCACATTGCGATTGATATCTCCACAAGCGCCTACCGTTGATCCCAAGTTTCGAGTGATATCGGCAATCACCGTTTTCAGGTTTTCTTTGAGAATGCCATGGATCTGAAAACCTTGTCTCGTCGTAGCTCGTAAAGTGTGATTGCCGTACTTATCACAAAGTTTATCTAAGGCAACATACAACTGCCAAGGAATCACACCACCTGGGCTACGGGTACGCAGCATCATGCTGTATTGAGCTTCTTCTCCTTTAGCCTTGTTTTTTTCAAAATCTCGCTCTTTTTGTTGATAAGAACCATGAAACTTCAGGATCTGTATACCATCCTGACTGAAATAAGGATTACCATCAGTCAGTTCAGTATTGATGGGACCTCGCAAAAAGTTACTTTTTTGCTTAAGGACTTCAACCTTTGATACTTTTACAGGATTTGTCAAAGTGTTTGTCATGGTTCAAATGAGATTTCGTATATTTTTAATTTCTTTGCCCCACCATTATACCCCGATAACCCCATCGGAATTAGGATGAACTTTACAAAAAGCAAAGGCAGCCCCATGGCTGTCTTTGCTTTTTGTTTTGAAATAGACGAGTGGCGCAAAGTGCTGCCACTCGTCTATTTCAATGAGAGTTTTGCTTACAAAACCCTAAAAATAGCAATGGCGGCACTTCGTGCCGCCATTGCTATTTTTAGGGTTTTG
>JBJTVM010000406.1:0-2993 GCA_046081205.1 Pseudanabaena sp.
GAAGCGCCGCCACTCATCTTTTGGGTTTTGATTTGTCCTAACTATCTCTTTTGTTGCGATAATTGTAAAACCTGCACCTTGAGTATGATGAGCAAAATTGAGTAAAGAGTGTTTAAAAAAATCGGGGAGATGGAGATACAAGAAAATTTAGTGATATGTTAATCTTGCAGAGCTTGGGGCTGTGGCCACCCTCCCTAAACCCCGCCCACTTTTTCCTTTTTCCTTTCTACTTTTTCCTTAATCTATGGCTTCACGATTTTATACGTTGGTGTTTGTTGCTTTGACTGGAGTTTTGGGCATGGTGTCGCCACCTGATGGGGCTTTGATGACGGTGCTGGCACAAACAAGTCAGGAAAGTCAGGCTGAAGCAATACGCTTGTTCAATCAAGGACAAAAGCTAATGCAATCAGAGCAATACCAAAAAGCAATTGATTCCTTTCAGCAGTCTCTAGCAATACTTAAAAAATTAGGAGATGTCAATGCTGAACCTAAGATGCTTGCTATTATTGGTTCTAACTATGTTTTACTTGGAGACATTCAGAAAGGGCAAAATTTTTTTCAGCGGTCTCTAGAACTAGCAAAGAAGATTGGAGATCGAGATACGGAGATAATGATAAATGATTTTATTAGTAAAATAGGTCAATTATCTCCAATACCGACAAGTTCACCCCGCAAAGCAGAAGCAGATCGGCTGTTACAGCAAGGAAATCAGCAATATCAAATTAGCCAGTTTGAAGCCGCCTTTCAGTCATGGCAGCAAGCATTAACTATCTATCGGGAAATCAAAGACCGACAGGGAGAGGGAACAGCGCTGGGAAATCTGGGAATCGCTTACGATGCCCTAGGCAAGTATGACAAAGCCATCGAGTTTCAACAGCAAAGATTAGTGTTCGCGCGGGAAATCAAAGACCGTCTCAGTGAGGGAGCAGCGCTGGGAAATTTGGGAAGTACTTACTCTTCCCTCGGCAAATATGACAAAGCGATTGAGTTCCAACTGCAATACTTAGTGATCGCGCGGGAAATCAAAGACCGTCTCGGTGAGGGAGATGCGCTAAGAAATCTGGGAGGCGCTTACCTAAACTTAGGCAAATATGACAAAGCCATCGAGTTCCAACTGCAAGCTTTAGCAATTTTGCGGGAAATCAAAGACCGTCTCGGTGAGGGAGATGCGCTAGGAACTCTGGGAAACGCATACTATTCTCTCGGCAAATATGACAAAGCGATCCAGTTCCATCTGCAAAGCTTAGAAATCGCACGGGAGACCAAAAGTCGTAGCGGTGAGGGAGCATCGCTGGGGAATCTGGGAAACGCATACTATTCTCTCGGCAAATATGACAAAGCGATCGAGTTCCAACTGCAAGCTTTAGCGATCTCGCGGCAAATCAAAGACCGTCGCATTGAGGGAACTGCACTGGGAAGTCTGGGAGATAGTTACAATGCCCTCGGCAAATATGACAAGGCGATCGAGTTCCATCTGCAAAGATTAGCGATCGCGAGGGAAATCAAAAACCGTCGCGGTGAGGGAAATGCACTAGGAAGTCTGGGAAACGCTTATTATTCCATCGGCAAATATGACACAGCGATCCAGTTCCATCTGCACAGCTTAGAAATTAAGCAGGAAATCAAAGACCGTCGAGATGAGGGAAATTCGCTGGCAAACCTGGGAAATGCTTACGATGCCCTCGGCAAATATGACAAAGCGATCCAGTTCCATCTGCAAGCTTTAGCAATCTTACGGCAAATCAAAGACCGTAATGGAGAAGGATCAGTGCTGGGAAATCTGGGAATTGCTTACCGAAATCTGGGCAAATATGACAAAGCGATCGAGTTCCAACTGCAAAGATTAGCGATCGCGCGGGAAGTCAAAGACCGTCACGGTGAGGGAAATGCGTTGGGAAATCTGGGAACCGCTTACGGTTCCCTCGGCAAATATGACAAAGTGATCGAGTTCCAACTGCAAAGCTTAGCGATCACGAGGGAAATCAAAGACCGTTATGGAGAGGGAATTTGGCTGAATAATCTGGGCGTAGCTTTTAGAAACATCAAACAACCTGAACTCGCAATTCTCTTTTACAAACAATCCGTCAACGTCACCGAATCCATTCGGAAAGACATCCTCAAACTTGATAAAGACATCCAAAAATCCTATCTAGACACTGTTGAAGATACCTACCGCAACCTCGCCGACACACTCCTCCAACAAGACCGCATCATCGAAGCCCTCCAAGTCCTCGACCTCCTCAAAGTCCAAGAACTCGAAGACTATCTCAAAAACATCAAAGGCAGTGATAGATCGGCGCAGGGGGTGAGGATCTTAGAACCAGAGAAGGCTCTTAGCGATAAGTTGTTAGCTGTTAGCTTTGAAAATGCTCCAGAACTCAATCAACAACTAGCAAACCAAATTCAACAACTTCCCAAAACCGAAATCAACAAAGTTCCCGACTACCTCAACCAAATCCCACAGGGAACCGCATTACTCTATCCATTCATTATAGGAGACAGACTCGAAATCATCCTCTTCTCCCCCAACAACCTCCCCATCCGCCGCACCACCAAAATCTCCAAAGACCAACTAGAAACCTTAATTATTGATTTTAGAGCGGCACTCCTTGATCCTAGTTCCGACGATTTCAAAGAGCCATCACTTCAACTCTATAACCTCCTGATTAAACCCATCGAAGCTGAACTCGTTCAGTTCAAAGCCAAAACGATCCTCTATGCACCCGATGGACAACTGCGTTATATCCCCATCGCCGCACTCTATGACGGGAAACAATTGTTAGTTGAGAAATACCAGATTAGCAACCTCATCGCCTATACCCTGTCAGATTTTTCACCGCAACCCAAAAATTCACCCAACGTCCTTGCAGGAGCCTTTGGCGGCAAAGCAGGCGATCGCAAGTTTGGACAAACAGCTTTACCTGCAACCCTTAAGGAAGTCGAAGAGATCGCCAGTTCCTTTAATAACTCAGTCACCCTTATCGAAGAACAAT
>JBJTVM010000407.1:0-10397 GCA_046081205.1 Pseudanabaena sp.
TACCAAAGCACAAAATGGCTACGCCATTTTGTGCTTTCAAAATCCTTACAGGGATTGGTTTTTAATTTACAGAAGTGTTGCCACAATTTTGTGAATTGGTATTACAGCCTATAGCTTTATCAGATAGGTTGGGTTCCCCGCCTTCGGCGGGGAACCCAACCTATCTGATAAAAGCTATAGGCTGTAATACCAATTCACAAAATTGTGGCAACACTTCTGTAAATTAAAAACCAATCCCTGTAAGGATTTTGAAAGCACAAAATGGCGTAGCCATTTTGTGCTTTGGTATTAAGCTAAGATCAAAGCTGACTGTAACTATAGACGTGACGTGTTTCAGAAAATCCGATTCCAAGCAAGCCAAATTTGGCGACATCAGGTGGTGGCGCTTCTGGCTAACCTCAAAGTGGCGATCGCCTTATTATTAGCGATCGCTCTGTTTAGCATCCTCGGCACAGTGATCGAGCAGGGACAAACTATCGATTTTTATCGTGAAAACTATCCTGAACATCCAGCCCTATTTGGATTTTTGACATACAAAGTGATTTTGGCGATCGGATTAGAGCATGTCTATGGTAGCTGGTGGTTTCTGACTTTATTAATTCTATTTGGGACAAGCCTCACTGCTTGCACCTTCAACCGTCAATTACCTATTCTCAAAGCTTCCAAACGTTGGTTTTACTATACTAAGCCTCAAAGTTTTGCCAAACTTCCCCTTGCGACTGAAATCATTGGCGGTAATTTGAATAATTTGGCGCAGTCTCTGCAAAGTAAAAACTACAAGGTTTATCAAGCTGACGATCGCCTGTATGCGCGTAAAGGGCTTATTGGCAGAATTGGACCAATTGTGGTTCATGCCAGCATGTTGTTGGTCTTAGTTGGATCAATTTGGGGATCGCTAACAGGTTTCATCGCGCAGGAAATGGTTCCTAGTGGAGATACATTTCAGATTAAAAATATTACTGAAGCAGGTGCATGGTCAGCCAATCAAGTTCCCAAAGACTGGTCAGTGAGAGTTAATCGCTTTTGGATTGATTACACACCTAAGGGAAGTATCGATCAATTTTATTCGGACTTATCTGTTCTTGATCGCGATGGCAAAGAAGTTGATCGTGAAACTATTCATGTGAATAAACCGCTTAAATACAAAGGTATCAGCTTCTATCAGGCGAACTGGGATATTCACGCTATTAGATTTACATTTAACAACAGCCCGATTCTGCAACTGCCTGTAAATAAATTAGAATCTCAAAACGGCGGTCGTCAGGTCTGGGGAACATGGATTCCGACGAAGCCCGACCTTAGTGCAGGAATTACTCTGATTACTCCCGATTTACAAGGTACTTTTTTGATCTACGACGAGAAGGGAAATCTCCTTACTACGGTACGAACTAATCAAAGCGCTGAAGTTAATGGTGTGACTTTTACCTTAAAAGAGGCGATCGGTAGTACTGGATTGCAAATTAAAGCTGACCCCGGAATTCCGATTGTTTACGCAGGATTTGGTTTATTAATGCTCGGCGTAGTCATGAGCTATGTTAGCCACTCACAGGTATGGGCATTGCAAGTGGGCGATCGCCTCTATGTCGGTGGTAAAACTAATCGCGCCCAAGTCAGTTTTGAGTCAGAATTAATTGATGTCACCAATGTGGTTGATCAAGGTGCGATCGTTTCAGGCGTTGCTGCTTAAGCCTTTAGTCGTGAATATTTTGTGCGGTAAAGCTACACAAAATATTCATTATTTGAGAGGGTAAAAAGAGTAGGTGCAAAGCACCTACTCTTTTCTTTGCTTGACTGACCAATGACTCGTAAAATGAAAACAAGCCCAAAGGTATGGGCGTTTCAGAATTTAGAGCATTTATTCAGAGCATTTGTAGCTAGCAATTTTAATGAGCATCAAAGTCGTTACCACTTCCCCTTTTTCTGACCAGAAGCCCGGCACTTCAGGGCTTAGAAAAAAAGTTACCGTTTTTCAAACACCTAACTATCTCGAAAACTTCGTTCAATCAATTTTTGATAGCCTCGAAGGGTTTCAAGGACAAACTCTTGTTGTCGGCGGCGATGGGCGCTACTACAACCGCCACGCGATCCAAGTGATTCTAAAAATGGCTGCGGCTAATGGCTTTGGCAAAATTTTAGTTGGACGTGGTGGCATCTTATCTACACCTGCGGCTTCATGCGTCATTCGCAAGCATAAAGCTTTTGGCGGCATTATTCTCTCAGCTAGTCATAACCCCGCAGGCAAAGATGGTGACTTTGGAATCAAATACAATATAGGCAACGGTGGCCCCGCACCTGAGAAAATCACCGATGCGATTTACAGCATTACTAAGAGCATTACTGAATATAAGATTCTGGAAGCCGATGATCTTAATCTTGACCAAATCGGTGAAACCAAATTAGGCGATACCACGATCGCGGTGATTGACTCCGTTGCTGACTATGCGGAACTGATGGGCGAGCTATTTGACTTTGATCGCATTAAATTATTACTCGCATCGCCAAACTTTCGGATGCGCTTTGATGGAATGCACGCGGTAACTGGTCCCTATGCCAAAGAAATTTTGGTTAATCGGCTTGGCGCACCTGAGAGTGCTTTACAAAGCTGTGTACCTCTCGAAGACTTTGGCGATGGACATCCAGATCCGAACTTGGTCTATGCCCATGATTTGGTGGATGTACTTTATGGTGAAGACGCTCCTGACTTCGGTGCAGCATCTGATGGCGATGGCGATCGCAATATGATTTTAGGACGCAAGTTCTTTGTCACTCCTAGCGACAGCTTAGCCATTCTCGCTGCCAATGCTCACCATGTCCCAGCCTATAAAGGTGGACTGGCAGGTATTGCCCGTTCCATGCCTACCAGCCAAGCACCCGATCGCGTAGCCGCTCGTTTAGGAATCGAATGCTACGAAACACCTACGGGTTGGAAGTTCTTCGGCAATTTATTGGATGCGGGTAAAGCAACTCTCTGTGGTGAAGAAAGCTTTGGTACTGGCTCCAATCATGTCCGTGAAAAAGACGGACTTTGGGCGGTACTATTCTGGCTCAATGTTTTGGCAGCACGTCAGCAATCGGTCGAGGCGATCGTTAAGGAGCATTGGCAGCTTTATGGACGCAATTTCTATTCACGCCATGATTATGAAGGAGTCGATAGCGATCGCGCTAACACCCTGATCAATAATCTCCGTGCAAAATTTGCTGATTTACCGAGCCAAAAATTCGGCAATTACGAAGTCGCTTTCTGTGATGACTTCAGCTACACCGATCCCGTTGATGGCAGTATCAGCAGCAAGCAAGGTGTAAGGATTGGCTTTACCGATGATTCACGCATAGTATTCCGTCTGTCTGGGACTGGCACTGAAGGCGCAACTCTCAGACTCTATGTTGAAAGTTACGAACCAAATATTGCCAAACATAATCTTGATACTCAAGAGGCTCTGAAGGAGTTAATTGAGATTGCCGATCAAATCGCGCAGATCAAGACTTTAACTGGACGCGATCGCCCGACAGTAATTACATAAAAAAATTACATAAAAATAAAAGCGCACCCTTTGGGTGCGCTTTTATTTTATTGAGTGAAAATCTTCTGGAGTATTGCAATTAAACAGCATCTCAAAAGGGACGTTTACAATCTCAGCAACTTCTTGATTACTTAACCATTTCTGAAACGATCGCCCACCATTGTTAATAAACTCCTTGAGAGAATCTTGACATGACCAACGATAGAAACCACATAGAGGTTCCCATTGTTTGCGTGAATGCTCATCTACATAACGCGGTAAATAGGCGATCGCCGTTTCAGGTAAATTCTCTAACCGATCAGCCCAACTTTGAAGAATTTCTGCTTGCAGATTTGGTAAGTCACAGGCAAGTAATAAAATCCAATCAACAGGACTAGCTATCGCCTGTATTCCCTGCCAAAAGCCAACTAATGCGCCGTCAAGTTGTTGATCCAATATTACTGACAATTGCGATAAATCTGGGGCGATCGCTTTGTGATATTGCTCTTGACTTTGAGCCACTATATAAACCGCATCAGAAACTTGTAGAGCCGTTCGACAGGTACGAGATAGCAGAGTTTCGCCATTAATTTCTAGTAAAGCCTTATCCTTCCCCATCCTTGAGCTTTTACCACCCGAAAGAATAATAGCGTTGATGTACATACGAGTTAAGTAGTTGAGATCAATGATTGTCCATCCCCCCAGCCTCCTTTATAATGCCAAAGCACAAAATAGCGTAGCCATTTTGTGCTTTTAAAACCCTTAAAGGGTTTGGGTTTTAATTCTCAGAAGTGTAGCCACACTTTTGTAAATTGTATAAAGGGGGGAGAACTAAATTCTTCCCCCTTTATAAGAGGGATTGAGGGGGATTCTTAAATGAACTTGAAAATCTCTTGAGCAGTGATTTCGGGCTGTTCTAGATGTGGAACATGCCCACTATTTTCAATCCAAACGAGTTTGTTATTGGGAATGATCGATTGGAACTTAGCAGCATCTTTTGTACCGAGAATGCGATCGCGATCGCCCCAGAGAATTAGAGTTTCCGTTGACAAATATTTGAGTTGATCGGCAAAAGAGCCATAGCCACCGCTTTTGGTAAATGCAATTAAAGACTCACTCCAGCGGGGCATCGCCAAATGCAACGATGCACAAACCTCAGCATCCGTTGTCACAAAACTAGGATCAGCATAAGCCTTGAGACTAACTTCACGACGGACTTTGGGACTACGTAAGAAATCTGTTGCCATCCGATCTAACGGTGGTACCAGAAATTTACCAGCCGCCGTGCCCTTCCGCATTCCTGCACTACCGATCAGAATCAACTTTTTCACCACATCGGGATAGGTGAGGGTAAAGTTGATCGCTGCTGCACCGCCCATCGATGCACCGACAAGAATAATTGGTTTAGCGATCGCCGTTTTCCAGAAATAGTAGAGATGTTCCTTGATGAGTTCGGGGTTAACTGGACTACCAACTAGACGCTCAGTTAAGCCAAAACCAAATAAATCCATCGCCCAAGTTTGACGTGTAGTCGCCAGCTTTGGGAGCAGTCGGCGAAACTCTAATAGAGAACTGTCAAACCCATGCAATAGCAAAATAGGAAAATCTTGATCGTCTTTGCTCAAACCTTCACAGACGTAGCTAGTCAGCACTACTTCGCTAGTAAAGCTAGTGGTGACTAGGCAAAACTGGATATTATCGACGACTGTGATCGAAGTTGCTTCAGTGAGTTGTGATCGCAGCTTAGTAACTTCAGGCGGTAAATTCGACATTAATTTTCTATTTTAAATTGGTAAGTAGGTCATCAAAAAAGCTGTAAATGCCCAGATCCCCGACTTCTTCTAAGCAAGCAAAGATAATTTGCAAATTCACAAAAAAAGTCGGGGATCTTAACCAGCACTTTTTAAGTTTTCTTGTGTCTAGCTACTTAAGCAAGAGTTATACCAATTCACAGAAGTGTGGCGACACTTCTGTGAATTAATTCTATGAATTAAAAACCAAACCCTGTAAGGGTTTTGAAAGTACAAAATGGCGTAGCCATTTTGTACTTTGGTATAACTCTTAAATTATAAAATTTCATCTATTCCTTCACTTGAAGGTAATGGATAATTAGCATCCACTTTTTCATTGACTTTGGGTAAACGATGTAAATGCATTTTTACAAGGGTTGCTCCCGTAATCGTGGCATAAAAAGGCGTAAACCCTAAGAAGAATATAAGGATTCCGTAGAGACTACCTTGACCACGAAAAGTGGTAATGATCGCCACTGCCATGCAGGTTACTAAAAACACATTAACCACAATCCATAGTAGCGATCGCCCCTTTAAAAATTTGGTATCAGGAAGCTTAGGATTGCGACCATTCCAAACAACCAGCCATTGTAAAACACCTAGGATCGTTCCTGCTAAAACTAGCCATAGAGAATTAACTGCTAATAATGGGATGCGATCGACAATATTACTGGCTGTAAAAGAACCGTCAGGATTGATCGCAAACCCAAATTGGGCGGTAAACGCTAAACTTGTAGCCGCAAACCCAATCCAAGTCCAACCAAAGGTACCTACTAAAATCCACCATACAGGAGATTTAAAAAATCGACGTAGGACGAGATATTGCATCAAACTCACAAACGCCCCAACGATGACCGCGCCACTGACAATGCCTGTTGATACGGGACAGTTAAGGCTCCCAAATCCCGTATCGCAAACACGGAGATCCATTAGACGATTGCTGATGTAATGAACTCCCACTAAACAAGCAGCAATCCCAAATATATTGCCAATCGCTGCGCCGATTAGGGTCGCCAGTACCCATCGCCACCATAACCCGACAGCAGATAAAGCACGTTGTTTTTGCATTGTATATTTTAATCCCACGTAGCTGGCGAGCTCAAAGATTTTGATCGCCGTATTAAATACCAATTCACAAAAGTGTGGTCACACTTTTGTGAATTAAAAAACAAACCCAGAAAGGGTTTTAAAGCAGAAAATGGCTTAGCCATTTTTGCTTTGGTATAAATTTTCTAGATTAGTTCTTCTGTTACAATCCTACGCAAAATCTCGGCAACTGTAGCAGCCATTCTCGCATCAATTTCTAAAGCTTCACGCACAGGATCTTGAAGATTTAGGGCTGCACGTAAAGTCATATTCACCGATCGCAACTTTGGTAAGGGCAAATCTTGGGAATTGGCAAGGCGATCAACAAACTGGATACAAGCTGTATAGGTCAGTTCTGTTTGTTTACGTTGATCGCTGTATCCAAAGCCCATTTTGGAGATCACCACGGGATTGTCAATAAAATATGACAATCCCAAGGATATAATCGCTGCCTCAACATATCGAGCCGTATCTTGAGCCATCGCACCAATTAAAGTGCTGAGACTATGCCATTGGGCGGCTGGTAGGCGATTGGCAGGAGCAAGATGGCGATGCCATGCAATTTGAGAGACAATGCGAGTCAGATCATAGGCAGAAATCAAATTATCGCCCCGATGTTGTTCTTTTACGCCACTAATTATATTTTTACCCGTAGGATCACGCAAAATAGGCTGTTCAATATAAGGAACTTCACCATAGCGTCCTTGAAAAGTGAGCTTTTGATTACCTGTAATTTTTTTTAGCCAATCCTGTAAACCTAGGGGTGTCGTAAATTGTTTAAACATTGCCGACATGCTATTGGAGGTTAGACCAGTAGATTCCTCGTATGTACAAATGCGCTGAGCCATTTCTCCAAAGGTGCGGGGTATTTTTTTGCCTTGGGCATCGGCGATCGCACAGTTGGATATTGCCTGATTGGGTTGTACTTGATTAGCATTACAGATGGTGTAGAGCAATGGCACAATCTTGGTAGAACTCCAAAACTGCACATTGCGTAAGGGATTCCGTCCGATCCAACGCGACAGCATCTGTCCATTGACAATACTACCGATACAAATACAAGCTTCTTGGATGCTGCTATGGAGAAACTCCAGTCCAATGTTCTCAATATTGGGAATTACCCCAAGGGCAGGATATGGTCGAAAGCGCACGCGCACCTCAGTCCCAGCCAACATGGCAACATCCCCGTAGGAAACAATATTTACCCCGTCAGGCAAACTGGCAAGGCGATCGGGATAGGCGGGAATATGACTTAGCAATGGTGATGGCGCGAAGTTACGGTTTGGCAAATCTTTCTTAGAACCTGCAATACAGCCATTGATCCCCCGATCAAGAAACCCTAGATAGTTAGAGTCTGCTTGCCCCATATTTACAAAAATGCGCTGGGCATTGGTAAATTTGGGGAATAGGTGATCGCCATTGCCAATAATCTTAAGCAAATGTCTTACTACCGCAGGTATCTGCAAGAGTTCATTGGTAATTAAGCGTGAGTTAGCATCTAAAATCGTATCGATGCTCAGGGCATTGGCAAACTGCACGAAAGCCGCTTCCGACAATCTGCCATAGATGCCATCCACTTGTCCGTCATACAGTCCTAACTTTTGCAAATATGTTTGTGCCTTAGTTAGCTCCTCAAAGGAAAGCTTTTCCTCTATGACTGCCATGAAATTCCTCTACAAAAAAAAGCCTCAAGGGACATGCAGGAAAATAAAAAATCGATTTTTGATGGCACGGCGAAGCCGTGCCATCAAAAATTAAATTGCAGAACCTTAATCTAATAGTGTATCGATTAGATAGGCGATCGCGATGTATTCCAGATTTCATCGCAGGATTTACTTGCCAAAATGCCCCACCCCCAAATACAATTCGGCTACTTCAGGATCGCTTAATAAATCTGTACCCTTACCCGTAAACTCATCTTTACCCAGATGCATTACATAACCACGATCAGCGATCGCTAGAGCTTTGCGGGCATTTTGCTCTACCAAAATTATTGATGTTCCTGTTTGATTAATCTGCTGAATTAAATTAAAAATATCCTGAACCAATATTGGTGATAGGGCTGCTGAAGGCTCATCTAAAATCAATAACTTCGGCTCCAGCATCATCGCTCGTCCCATGGCAAGCATTTGCCGCTCACCGCCCGAAAGTGTCCCTGCTCTCTGATTACGGCGCTTTGCGAGTACAGGAAAAGTTGTATAAATTTTGTCTTTAACTGCTGTGATATTGCCTTCGCGAGTATAAGCGCCCATGTCAAGATTGTCCGATACACTTAGGGACGGGAAAACATTCGCAATTTGCGGTACATAGCTAATCCCATAGCGCACAATTTGTTCAGGATTAAGCCCAACCAAAGGGCGATCGCCAAATAATATCTCACCTGATCTTACTGGCACTAAACCAAAAATTGCTTTGGCTAAGGTTGATTTGCCTGCACCATTGGAGCCAATCACAGTGACAAGTTCGCCTTCATACACTGACAAATTTGCACCTTGCAAAATATCAACTCTATCCACATATCCCGCAAAAATTTTACGCGCTTCAATGATAAGTTGACTGGAAATTTGGCGATCGGGACGATCAGTTGGATTAGCAGATTGACTAGCGCTCATAGGTGGGTTTATAGCCTTACTTGCAATAAGCATATACAGTGCTAGGCGTTTATGGCAAACTAGACGCGCAAAGTTTGTCTAGTTTGCGGAAATAACTACGCGAAAGCCGATGTCGTTGTAACGATCGCTTTGCCAATGCCATTCACGACTGGCGGCGCGACATAACCGCGCTTCGTTACTCCATGAGCCACCCTTACGCACGCGCCGACTGCTATAGCCATTGCTCACCCATGCCGAGCCATCCGCAGGAGCGCCATGAAAATTATCGTGCCACATATCCTCGCACCATTCCCAAACGCCACCATGCATCTCATATAGTCCCCAAGAATTGGGAACCTTCTGACCGACAGAATGTGATCGCTTATTAGCATTGTCAGCAAACCATGCATAATCAGCAAGTTGCGTAGGCATATCACCAAAATGGTATGCCGTATTTGTGCCAGCGCGACAGGCATATTCCCATTCTGCTTCGCTAGGTAAGCGATAAAGGTGTTGCGATCGCTCGGCTAATTTACGGCAGAAATCTTGAGCTTCTAACCATGAGATATTTTCCACAGGTGCTTGCAAATTTTCGCGAAACATGGCGGGATTAATCCCCATAATTGCTACCCATTGCTCTTGGGTAACTGCAAATTTTGCCATGTAAAAGTCAGGAATTTGCACCTCAGATATAGGGGATTCATTTTCGCGCCTACCAATTTCATTGGGCGGTGAACCCAGCGCAAATCGTCCTGAAGGAATTCGCACCATTTCCATATAGATACCATTACCCAAATCATCACGTAAAGCTTTGTCTCCTCTCTTGATCGGATCTTTTGGTGGCTCAGGCAATGGTCGCGGTTCAGCAATAATGATTGGGGTTGGTTGTGGTTTAAGCTTTTCGAGTAATAAGGCTAAAGTAAAACCTGCGATCGCTGAACTAGCACTGATTATTAACTGGCGACGATTAAGCTTAATGGGGATTTTGACAAGCGATTTCGCCCAAGCTTGCCCGATCGCTAATGCGTTAACCGTAGAAACTTCTGAAGTTTTTTTTACTTCTAAATCATTTGCTTCAGAGTCGTTAAAATCATTAACTATTCGGCTAAATTCTTCTAGATATTCATAACCTTCCAGATACTCGCGCACCAGATAGCAGTTATCTTCTTCCGTAAAAAAAGCTTGGACTTTGGGAGCTAACGTATAGTTTTGTCCAATTTCATAGAGCTTGGTGGCGATCGCTTCACTATCAAGATTGATTTCTCCTGAAACTTGCCAGAAATAAACTACACAAAGGGGCTTAGGTGTGATTGGTATTTCTAAATTGTCCGCTAGATAGACGGATAAGGCGATCGCACCAACTTGTTTAATCCCAATGGCTTGGCTTATGTGATAGCGATTGCTGAGAATGGTGTCTAAATCCATTAATC
>JBJTVM010000408.1:0-1466 GCA_046081205.1 Pseudanabaena sp.
CATGCTTAAAGAAATCGATATCAATTAAAATAATCGCAAATGAGCGATCGCTCCGATAGAACTGACTCATCGCAATCTCAAGCTGATTCATCATCGCCCGTCGATTAAGTAACCGAGTTAGCACATCAGTATTAGCAGCAACCTTCAGATCGGAATAGAGTCTCTGGCAGACCATCATGACGAATCCAGCCGTCAATAAGAAATTAAATACTAATGTCACCAGCAATGTAAGAGCATTAATTTCATTGTGAACAAATAGATTTTCTGGAGGGTTACGGGCTAAGAGGATAATTCTGACCACTAATGACATAATCAAACCAATCATGGTGAACCCCATGAACCTAGAGGAGCTAATAAACCCCTTATGGTTTGTTGTTAGTAAACAGTAAGCAGATATTGAAAATACAACTATCTGTGAGACTGTTTGTGTGACAGTTCTAAATACAAAAATATCGTTAAAAGCCAAAAAATATGACTGAAAAATAATAAATAGAAGATTAATAGTATATAAATAGTTAAGTTTAATCTTGCGAGCTGTAAATTGAGAGATACCCACGCAAGAAATTGAAGTGCCAATTAAAAGAAACATACCTGCCAAAACTAAAATGCTAGACAAGTGGTTGTTTTTACTTAAGCTGACAAAAAAACTAATTAAGGTGAAAATTCTGCCGATGGTATAGGTTTTGATGCCTCGATATTGGTTGATCAGCAAGCATAGGGAAACCAGTATTAATACTTGCAAAATCGTATCAATACTCAAAATAAAGATCATCGTCCGAATATCAAGATTTACCAAGTTTGTAAACATTGGAGCAGAAAATGGATTTGGGCGGAGGTATGGCTTGACATTAAGGTGATGCGAATACGGGGTGTGGGGACAGTGGGGGGACGGATGGCAGGTGCAAATATTCCATTTTTGCGTAAGTGGGCTGCTATTTGTAGAGTTTGTGAAATATCACCAACTTTGATTGCCATAATTGGTGAGTCAAAAGCGATCGCCTGAATACCCAAATTTTCTAAACCATGCTTAATCATGGTCACATTTTGCCAAAGTTGCTGGCGGAGAATCTGCTCAGTTTTGACAATCTCAATGGCGGCGATCGCTGCGCCCGTATCCGCAGGCGATAGTGCTGTTGTATAAATCCAAGTAGCAGCGCGATTGCGTAAATAGTCGATCAGTTTTGCCGAACCTGCCACATAGCCGCCCAAACTACCCAAAGCTTTGCTGAGGGTTCCCACTTGAATTAAGTTTTGCCGAATTCCTAAAGCCTGAGTTAAGCCACCACCGCGATCGCCAAATACCCCTGTACCATGCGCTTCATCGACTAACACCATGCAATCGTATTGGTGTGCTAAGTCCATAATTTCTCGCAATGGGGCAAGGTCACCATCCATACTAAACACTGTGTCAGTCGTAATCAGACAACGTCGATATTTCGTGCGATGTTCTTGCAACTTATTGGTGA
>JBJTVM010000409.1:0-2537 GCA_046081205.1 Pseudanabaena sp.
ACGAGCGGAATGTGGGTTATCAGTCGATTAAGCGGAGACGGGAGCGACTCCAAAAGCGTTTGCAAGAAGATGAACTGCGAAGGCAATATCCGTCAATAGTTCTCTCTAAGCTAGATGCAGTAGATCGTGAGATTGAGCCAGATGATTTGGAAAATGACATGGAGGACTTTGCAGCGGATGAACGCGAGATGACGGAGGAGGAGTTAGTCGATCTGGCTTCGGCATCGAGGACGATCGCCGAGTTGCAGGCAGAAATTGCCAAACTTAAAGAACTGGAAGAACTAGCGACTCGAGTGCGTCGCAGTGGTACAGATCGCAAGTGGGAAGAATTATCGGGGTTATTACAAGACTGTACCGAAATGTTTGATGCAGGGGGCTATCGCCGTAAGTTGGTGATTTTTACCGAGCATCGCGATACGCTTAACTATCTCGTCGATCGCGTGAGTACTTTACTCGGTCGCACCGATGCTGTGGTCACTATTCACGGGGCGATCGGTCGAGAGGAGCGAAAAAAAGCGGAACAGGCATTTAAACAAGACGTTGCTGTTCAAGTGTTGATCGCCACGGACGCGGCGGGGGAGGGGATTAATTTACAAAGGGCGCATCTCATGGTGAATTATGACTTACCTTGGAATCCGAATCGCCTAGAGCAACGGTTTGGGCGTATTCATCGGATTGGACAGACAGAGGTTTGCCATTTGTGGAACTTGGTGGCGGCGGAAACCCGTGAAGGTAGTGTTTATGCGACTTTGCTTAAAAAAATTGAAGCGGAACAGGAAGCCTTGGGCGGTAAGGTGTTTGATGTGCTAGGAAAAGCGATCGCAGGTGCAGAACTTCGCGATTTAATGATTCAGGCAATTCGTTATGGCGATCGCCCTGATATTCGGGAAAAGCTAAATCAGGCAGTGGTCGATAAGCTCGATCAGCAAAGACTGCGTGACCTTTTAGAAGAAAGAGCTTTAGCCCATGATTCGATGGATGCTTCTAGGTTGCAGCGTATTCGTGAAGATATGGAACGCATGGAAGCCCGTAAACTTCAGCCTCACTTTATTGCGGAGTTCTTTCTGAGAGCTTTTACTGATTTGGGTGGCAGCATCCGTCAACGCGAACCCCATCGCTATGAAATTACCCATGTGCCTGCGAGTATTCGCAACCGTAGTCAGCAAGTGGGGTTGGGCGAACCTGTGGGCAGAAGTTATGAGCGTATTTGTTTTGCTAAGGATTTAATTAACGTGTCTGGGAAACCCATAGCTACTTTTGTTTGTCCTGGGCATCCTTTACTGAATGGTGTTATTTCCTTGTTGATGGAGCAGAATCGTGATTTGCTCAAACAGGGAGCAGTATTAGTAGATGAAACTAGTACGAACCAGAATCCGCGTGTATTGGTTTACCTAGAGCATTCAATTCAAGATGCGCGAACAAATGCTGATGGGAGTAGGCGCTTAGTCTCTCGGCGGATGCACTATGTGGAGATTGATGCTGAAGGTCATACTCAAGATGCAGGATATGCGCCTTATTTGGATTACCGACCGTTGCGAGAGGATGAGCAATCTCAAATTCCGACACTTTTGGCTCAATATACGTTTTCTCAAGAAATTGAATCAAAGGCGATTGGTTATGCGATCGCCCATTTAGTACCACAGCATTTTGCTGAAATTCGCGATCGCCGTGAGAAGCTAATCGACAAAACGATCGCTGCGGTTAAAGAAAGATTGGCTAAAGAAATCAGCTATTGGGATCGACGGGCAAATGAGTTGAGCGCCCAAGAATCGGCTGGCAAACCCAATGCAAAACTCAATTCCGCGAGGGCAAGACAGAGAGCAGACGATCTAGAAGCGCGAATGAAAAAACGGTTAGACGAACTTGCTCAAGAGCGTCAACTAACACGCTTACCGCCAATTGTGGTGGGCAGTGCCTTGATTATTCCTGCGTCAGTGTTTACGCCGCCTAGCATTGTTGAGAGGGAAAGTCTGAACCCAGACTATGAAGCGCGTCGCCGCGTGGAGTTGAGGGCGATGGCGGCAGTGATGGCGCAGGAAGTGAGACTCGGCTTTAAACCTGTCGATGTGAGCGATCTCCGATGTGGTTATGATATTGAGTCCTATGTGGGGGATGGACGCTTGCGCTTAATCGAGGTTAAGGGCAGGGTTGAGGGGGCAGATACGGTGACGGTGACTAAAAACGAGATTTTAGTCGCTTTGAATAAGCCAGAGAGTTATCTGTTAGCGATGGTCAAAGTGCCACAGGATGAGAGTGCTTTATGTACTGTGCGTTATGTTCAGCAACCATTTCATCGAGAGCCTGATTTTAGGTCGATTAGCGTAAACTATAGTTGGCAAGAGCTATGGGCAAAGGGTCAGGAGTTAACAGGATGGCAACATTAGTACGGATTGCTCAGATTGAGACTTTACAGGGTCAAACTACGGTTTTGCATGATATTGATTGGCAGCAATTTGAGTCAATTCTGGAAGATTTGGGAGACAATCGCGCATCGCGGATTGCTTATTTTGATGGTGTATTGGAGATTAGAATGCCGC
>JBJTVM010000410.1:0-5298 GCA_046081205.1 Pseudanabaena sp.
CGCTTCGCGCCGCCACTCATCGCAGCAATTTTCATTATAAAAATCGTTTTTTTGAAAGCCAACCGTTGGTTGGCTTTCAAAAAAACGATTTTGGTGTTTCCAACGCCGCAGGCGCTGGAAACACCAAAATCGTTTTCATAATGAGAATTGCTGCACTCATCGGGTTTTATGTCCTAGCTATCTATTGAATTGCTGTACTATTCATTTGAAAGCGTTATGAAGCAATGCTTTCAAATTTTTTGTTGGTTTGGGTTTGAGCGCAAAGCGCTGTATGATGCTCTGAGTGCGTTTAGGTTAAATAAAAGTCCGTGTTAGACATTAAGCTCGTGCGATCGCAGCCCGAACAGGTGCAGGCTCGCCTCAACAGCCGAGGCAAAGGTTACGACATTAGTAAATTGGTCGAACTAGAGCAGGAAGTTCGTGCACTCGAAACTCAGCGATCGCATTTGCAATCCGAAAGCAACGAAATTGGTAAGCAAGTTGGGCTCAAAATCAAATCTGGTGCGCCTGAGTCGGAAATTCAAGCACTCAAAGCGCGATCGCCTGAAATCAAACAACTGTTAGCAGAACTAGAACCCAAGGAAAAATCTCTGCGCGAAGAAAGCAATGCCATTTTAATGACTTTGCCAAATTTACCTAGTGAAACCACGCCCATTGGCGCCAATGAAACCGAAAACGTCGAAGTTCGCCGCTGGGGCGATGAGTATAAAAGCGATCGCACTAACATTCTGCCCCATTGGGAAATTGGCGAAAAATTAGGGATTCTTAATTTTGAACGTGCCGTGAAAATCTCTCAGGCTCGTTTTGTGAATTTGATTGGTGCAGGAGCAGCCCTCGAACGCGCCTTAATTCAGTTCATGCTGAATACCCATACTGCGAATAGTTATATTGAAGTTGCTCCGCCGCTTTTGGTGAATACTGCTAGCTTGACAGGTACAGGGCAATTACCCAAGTTTGCTGAAGACTCATTTAAATGTGCTGAAGATGATCTGTGGCTGATCCCTACTGCTGAAGTTCCAGTTACAAATCTATATCGCGATGAAATCTTTGATGAAGAGAACCTGCCAGTTCATCATTGCGCCTATACTCCTTGTTTCCGTCGTGAAGCAGGAAGTTATGGGCGTGATACTAGGGGCTTGATTCGATTACACCAGTTCAACAAAGTGGAACTAGTTAAATTTGTGCGTCCCGAAAACTCGGCGGAGGAGCATGAAAAACTAGTGCGCGATGCGGAATCGATTTTGCAAGCATTGAAACTTCCCTATCGTGTTGTCGAGCTCTGCACTGGTGATATCGGCTTTAGCGCCGCTAAGTGCTATGACCTCGAAGTATGGCTACCCACTGCAAATACCTATCGCGAAATTTCTAGCTGCTCGAATTTCCTCGATTTTCAAGCGCGTCGAGCAAATATTCGCTTTAAAAGCAAAGGCAAGAAGGGAACTGAGTTTCTGCACACTCTCAATGGATCAGGCTTAGCTGTTGGACGAACTATGTCCGCAATTTTAGAAAACTATCAGCAGCCTGACGGACGTATCTTAATCCCTGAAGTGCTCCAACCTCTACTCAACAGACAATATTTGTAGAAAAGGAATGTTGTGCTTGTTTTTTCTACAAAACTTTCGTGAGACTTAACTATGGCTACGATTCACCGACTGCATCCAGACAATCCGCAAACTCGCACGATCGCCCAAATTGTCGCGGCTTTGCGCGATGGTGCGATCATGCTCTATCCTACGGATACGGTCTATGCGATCGGTTGTGATTTGATGTCTAAGTCAGCCGTAGAGAAGGTTCGCAAGCTCAAACAGATGTCGAACGACAAGCCATTGACATTTTTATGCTCGTCACTCTCTAATATTGCTGAGTATGCGAATGTCTCTAATGCTAACTATCGCACCATGAAGAGTCTTGTACCAGGCCCTTTTACATTCATCTTGCCAGCGACTAAGCTTGTGCCAAAATTGGTATTAAATCCTAAGCGTAAAACTACAGGGATTCGAGTTCCTGATCATGGAGTATCTCAAACAATTATAGAAGCGCTAGGAAATCCTATTATTTCCACGTCAGCTAATCTGACGGAAGATGATCTTAATGATGAAGACTTTAGTACTCAGATTAAGAATGGGAAACAGCGTAATGTTTGTGAATTACCAAAAATAGAGCTGTTTGATCGCTTTTCTAAATTAGTTGATTTTATTGTTGATGATGGGTCTGATCACACCTATGAAGTATCTACAATCATCGACTTGACAAATGACCTAGATCCGCAGATTCTACGTCAAGGCTTAGGAGAGGTTAGCTTTTTGTGATGCAGCAATCCTAAATAAACGTGAATTCGATATCGCCATTTGCGCGGCGCAAATGGCGCAAAATGGTAAAAATGAAAGCGCGATTTTTACCATTTTGCGCGTTCTTCAAATTGACGTTAAAGAGGATAGCGGCGCTTCGCGCCGCTATCCTCTTTTGGATTTATATTCGGCTTTTTTTAGTCTTCGTAAATCACCTCGAAAATTTCCACAAGATTCTTTTTCCCCTTTACAGGCAAAGTCCCAAACTCTCTAAACTCAAAATTTGCTTGGGTTGCCTCATAGACGCTGCGTGTTACCAAAATCTGTCCACCCTTCGCCAGTCCCTGTAACCGCGAAGCAATATTCATCTCATCACCGATCGCTGTGTAGTCCATATGCTGTGGCGAACCAATATTTCCCACGATCACTTCTCCAGAACTAATCCCAATCCCTGTAATAAAGTTCTTACGAATCCAATCTATCGGCAAGTTTTTGATTCGCTTTTGCATGTTGATGGCGGCGGCGATCGCCCAATATTCGCGATCAGCGATCGCGGAAGGTGAACCAAACATCGCCACAATCATATCGCCCACGAACTTATTGACAGTTCCCTGATGATTGAAAATCACATCGACCATCTGTGTAAAATATTCATTTAGATAAGACACAAGTTGCTCAGGTTCTAGTTCTTCGCACTTAGTCGTAAAATTGCGAATATCAGAAAATAACATAGCTATTTTACGTTTACTTGTAGTTAATGACACCTCCTCCTTCTCATTGATAACTGCCTCAGCTACCTGTGGTGATAGATATCTTTCTAAATTATTTTTGATTCTCTGTTCTCGCAATTTACTCTCATGGAGAATTGCATTTTCAATAGCTCCAGAAGCTTGGGTGACAATTGCTGTAAATAGTTTAAGGTCTTGAGATGTATAGCTTATAGGTTCAGAGTTACTAATATTAACTACCCCTATCGTTCTATCTTTAGTAAGAATCGGCGCACAAATAATCGCGTAGCATTCATTCTCATTGGCTATATATCGTGGATCTCGTATCACATCATTGACTAGCTCAGATTTCCCTGTCGTGAATACATACCCTGCAATTCCCACATTAGCAGGAACATTTAAGCTACTAATACGTTCGGCAGTACCTTTAGCCGATACAACTTCTAGGCAATTAGATTGATGATTGTGTAGCATAACTGATGCACTGGTACATGTAATTAATCGACTAGCTTCTTCGATTACAAGCGCACCAATCTCCTTCACATCTAAACAGTTCGACATTTTGCTAGCGATCGTATAGAGAAGGTTGATCTCTCGGTATTTATCTAAAGCATCAGCCGCCAGCATTTTCTGCTCAAATTCACGCTTGGCTAGATAGTTCAAAAAATTAGCAACTTGCTCAACTTGTTCCTTCCCTACTACCCATCCTAATATTTCATCACTAAGTACTACAGGGATCTTCTTTAAGTCTGCATTTACAAGTGGATCTTTAATGATATCCGAACTACTTTCACTAATAATATCTATCTTATCTACGCCTAAATCTGCAACCAAGACTTGCCCACCTTGATCTTGAATGACAATAGGAGCCGTGAGTTTCGTAACTAAGCCTTTCAGCAAAGATAATATTTCTCTTTTGAGCAATATCTTTTTGAGACTGATAGATTGCATAGATTTAAGGGCTATATAAATAGTGATATTTAGAATGGGCAGCGCAATGCCGTCTATTCTAAATATCATAACGACTAATAGAGTAGAATCAAACGCCATAATGCTGAGTAACAGCAATTTTTGGCGTTTCTAGCGCCGCAGTTAGCTCGATCGCTTAAGTTAAATAGCTGAATTTCTATCAAGAAGTTTTTTATTGAGCTTACCTTTGCTAGACTGAATTCATGGCACATACCGTTCAAACCCAAACCAAGAAATTTTTAAAGTGCTACTTCGCAACACTTTAAAAAAATTCTTGTGGTTCACCTGAGCGCTAATGGTTGTAATTCTTGAGACATAACTAAATAAGGAATCGGGTAAGTTTAATATGCCTTACTCAGCAGAAATCAGTCGTCGTCAACCTAGTTGTTTTCTTTTCCTCATCGATCAGTCTGGATCGATGGCAGATGCATTTTCTAATGATAGTGCTAGTAGAGGGACAGCTAAAGGAGCTATTGAAAGTTTACATAAGACTAATGAATCGATCCAGAAAGCTCAAGCTGTAGCGGATGCAGTAAATCGTTTGCTGGATTCTCTAGGCCAAAGATGCGTCAAGGGAAACGAGATTTATGATTATTTTGATGTTGGTGTAATTGGTTATAACAGCGAAGTAACATCAGCATTAAATGGGCTGGCTGGCGAGAAAGTGATTGCCCCAATCGGCAAGATTTATGAAAATCCCACTGAATTGGAAAAACGCGCCCAAAAACTACCTGATGGTATGGGTGGGTTAGTTGAAGTTTACAATGACTTTCCCATTTGGTTTAAGCCGATCGCTAGTGGTGGGACAGCCATGTGTAGTGTATTTGCACTGGCGAGAATTTTGTTAGAGGAATGGATTGAAAAACATCCCAATAGCTATCCACCTACGATTATCAATATTACCGATGGAGAGTCTACCGATGGCGATCCTACAGAAGAAGCACTTAATCTCAAAAAACTAAGTACTTCTGACGGTGCAGTTCTGCTTTATAACATTCATCTTTCCGCAGAATATACGCAGCCTGTGTCTTTCCCCAACACCACCGAAGTATTAAGTGATCCGTATGCTCGCTTAATGTTTGAGCTATCTAGCCCTCTGCCCTACGCAGCACAAAAAGCTGCGGAAAAGGAAGGCTACAAAGTTGCACCTGACGCTAGGGCTTTCATGTTTAATGCCGATCCAGTGAAGCTAATTCAGTTTCTGGATATTGGTACACGTACCGAAAACCTACACTAAAACAAAGGCGGATTAATCCGCCTGTGTTAATCAAACTACGAATACCAATTCACAAAAGGGTGGCAACACTTCTGTG
>JBJTVM010000411.1:0-1932 GCA_046081205.1 Pseudanabaena sp.
AGTGACGCTTCGCGCCACTTTCAAAAATATTTCTGTACTACTCAAAACCTCAATATAGTGTTTTTCAAGCAAGCGAGGTACAAAGGTTTGGTTCCCCGCCTTCGGCGGGGAACCCAACCTTTGTACCTCGCTTGCTTGAAAAACACTATATTGAGGTTTTGAGTAGTACAGAAATATTTTTGAAAGTGGCGCGAAGCGTCACTTTCAAAGGTATTTCTGGGTTTTAAGTAAGCGCAAAGCGCTGTAGGTTGTCAGAAGCTAGATCTGACCTTGCGATACAGTGATAAAGCTTAATTTTCGCTAAAGTTAACCTCAATTTGAAGAACACGCAAAATGGTAAAAATCGCTCTGCGATTTTTACCATTTTGCGCCATTTGCGCTGCGCGAAGCGCGGCGCAAATGGCTATATCGAATTCAAATCGTTTTATACGACGATCGCTATATAAAACCAAAAAACTAGAGGCGGTGCAAAGCACCACCTCTAGTTTTTGGATACAGCAAAAATTACTTTGCGCTATCTTTGCTTTATTTGACTAGACAATTTCATATTGCATCGTGCTGGCGATCGCCCCAACCGCAGAGGCAGCGATCACAGGTTGATAGGTGCTAAGTGTAGGAAATGTTGATGCTACAGGTTGTTTTGGGGCTGCGAGCATCGCAGTTCCCAAGACTAGTAAGGCAATACTAGATTTAAGGCTAAAAGTGCTATTCATCTTCATATTCCTCCAGCAATGTTATCCCAACGAACGCAATGACTCAAATTTGCTTCTTTTTGTTTCTAGAGCATTAGTTAAAGTGCGTTTACCGACTTTTATGATAATAATTTTTAGTTTTATCGACTAAAAATCACTTTAATTACATTCATGATAATTGTTATATAAAAGTAAAAATGTAACTCAGACACCATACTCTGCGTGATTTTAGTCACATACACTTAGCACTATCAATATTAATGAGTATTAATACTTATTAATATAATAATCCTCAACACTTTAGGGAATAACGCCTTGAAACCACTTTTACCCCTAAAACCTAGACTCTACAGACTGCGCTAATCAAACGTCAGTTCGACGAAAACGAAAAATGGTAAGAATCACTAAGCGCTTCTTACCATTTTTAGTCATTTACAATGTGCTTCACACGCCGCAAATGGCTATATCGAACTCTCTTTAATGTATAGGTTTGATTAAAAATCGGAAAGCGCTAACTGGGTGATTTACGTTGATTTAGTTTTGAGGATAAAGCCTTTTGATGAAGCGATTAATTTGAGATTGAGCATGGGCTTTAGCCTGTGCAGAATTCGCGGTTACAAGGTTCGCGATATCAGTTTCCAGAGGATTTACGGCTGGATTAGCTTGCTCATTACTCGAAATATCAGCATTTTCTAAACCTTGATTCGCGATCGCATCTGCGGGAGTTTCTACCTGTGTTTCCGTAACTGTGCGCTCTACAGAGTTAGCAATCACACTCTCTGGTGTTGCAGTTAAGCTCGTATGTACATAGGTTTCCGTCGTTGATCGTTCAACTATATTGTCATTGTCAGCAATACTATCAGTACCATTTAAGTTGGCTTGATTGAAGCCGATCGTCTGCCCAAGATTATTGGTCAGAGGTTTTGCCGATGAATAAGCATATGTAAACGAGTGGTTTGTGGGTGACGGGTTAGTCTTACTAATTTCTAATTCTTGGGTGATCGCAGGACTCGCCTCTTTTTCCGCAGCACTTTGCTCTAAACCACTAATCAAAGAACAAGGTGGTACAATCGCGCCCTTACCAATTACCGCACGCACAATTGAACTCGAAGCTCCAATGCAAGCCCCTTCGCCAATTTTACAAGTTCCATAAACTAGAACTCCAGCCCCCAAATTTGCCCCAGCCCCAATTTCTAAGAGTCCATCTTGAGCATGAAGGATAGCGCCCATCCCAATACAT